>DMMN01000231.1 GCA_003453835.1 Bacteroidota bacterium
TTCCCCTCACTGTTGAACGGCCTCGTAACAATCCCCACCACCAACGCGCCCAGGCTCTTGGCGATATTGGCGACGATCGGACCGCCGCCCGTACCGGTACCGCCTCCCATGCCTGCCGTGATAAAGACCATGTCGCTTCCGGCAAGCGCGCGGGCAATCTCCTCGCGGTCCTCCTCGACCGCCCGATGGCCGACGGTCGGATCGGCACCCGCCCCTAGACCGCGGGTCAGATTTTTCCCGACCTGGATCTTGTGGGAAGCCTTGTTGCGCTCCAAGGCTTGCATGTCGGTATTGACGGCGATGAAATCGACGCCGATCAATCCCTTGTCGATCATGCTATTGATGGCGTTCGTTCCGCCGCCACCAACGCCAACGACTCGAATCTTTGCCCCGCGATCTGCTAAGGTGTCGAGTTCTATCACGATGCGTTCTCCTTCTATTAGTTCAGTGAGGGTGATTTGGGTTTGATAGTTTCGTTTGCTTGTCTTGTCAGGTGTTCCGGACCGTCGCTGCCATCTGAGGGCCATTTAGAGTTCGTCGAACCACGTCTTCATTCTATTAAAGATGCTCTTCACCGATCCTTTTCCTTTCTCGCTCGTCATCGATGCAGTGATCGTTGATCGGTCGCGATGCTTCAACTCGTGCATCACCAGCCCCACACCGGTGGCATAGATCGGGTTCTCGATTTCCCGCACGAGGCCGGCGCTGAAACCGCTCGGGATACCGATCTTTACGGGCATGCCGAGCACTTCACGGGCAAGATCCGCCGTACCTTTAATCAAGGAACCGCCGCCGGTGAGCACGACGCCTGCGGAGAGATGTTTGGAGTATCCGGAGCGCTTGATTTCCATGGAGGCGATTTCGAGGATTTCCTCCATGCGCGGCTGAATCACCTGAGAAAGCAATCGCTTGTCGATCTCGATCGGTGGCCGGCCGCCGATGCCCGGCAGGATGATCGGTTCGTTGTTGACGATCGCCGGCATGAACGCGTAGCCATGTTCCTGTTTGATCTTCTCGGCCTGGTCGGTTAAGATGCCGAGACCCTTGCGAATGTCGTCCGTGACCTTCTTTCCGGCAATGCCGATCACCGCCGTGTGGCGGATCGTTCGCTCTTCGAACACCGCAAGATCGGTTGTGCCTCCCCCGATATCGAGCAACGCGACACCGACTTCTTTCTCCTCATCGTCAAGCACTGCATAGCTTGAAGCAAGCGGCTCGAGCACCATGTCGTTCACGTGCAGGTTTGCACGCTGCACACACTTGTAAATGTTCTGGGCAGCCGTGACGAGTCCCGTAATGATATGAACGACGGCTTCCATCCGGACGCCGGACATGCCGACGGGATCATAAATCCCATCCTGCCCGTCAACGATGAACTGCTGAGGAATGACGTGAATGATTTTCCGGTCCGATGGAAGCGCGACGCGTTTCGTGTCCTCGATCAGCCGGTCGACATCCTCTTGCGAGATCTCGTTCTCCGGCCGGCTGATGGCGACGACGCCCCGGCTCTGAAAGCTCTGAATATGATCGCCCGCTATGCCCACCGTGACGGCGGAGATCTTCACGCCGGATTGTGCCTCGGCTTCGGCCACCGCCATCTGAATCGAGCGGACGGTCTTTTCGATGTTTGTGACGACCCCTCTCGTTAGTCCGTCGGAGGGGCTTCGCCCGATGCCGAGAATATTCAATTTGCCGGGATTGTTTTCATCCGGTGCAGCAACGATCGCACAGACTTTTGTCGTACCGATATCCAAACCAACCGCAATCTCATTGACCATACGACGTACTCTCCCTTGGGTGCTGAGAATTCCTCATCAGAGCATCTGCACCTGAAAATGGCCTGATCTCTTATCCTTGTTTCTGATTCCAGCGGACAACCACCTGATCGTCGAAACGGAGATCGACGTACTGCAAATGTTCCGAGCCTTTGTCGCGAACAACAGTGCTCCAAAACGCCTCAAGTCGTACCAACTTGCTGGGTATTTCGCCCCGGCCGAAAATAATCGGAATGCCCCACTCGGCCGAGTACAAGATGATGTCTCCGCCATTTCGCAACCGCACTTCCGAAATGAGGAGGTACAATTCCTTGCTCACAAGCTTCGCCGCCGCGAGGATCTGCAGAGCTTCCTGGACGTCCGCATTCCTGAGGGTCGAACCGGCTGAAAGCGGAAGGTCGCCGGCGATGCCGGTCAAGATTGGCAGATCGAACAACTCTTTGGAAACGGAGTGCGGCAGGACGACGCCATCTTCATCGAGGTAGAGTATCTCAGTGCCGTTCACGATGGCCATCGGAATCCTCTCCGTTATGACAATCTTCAAGGTCGCCGGCAGATCGCGTTCCACAACGGCTTCCTTAATAAAATGATGGCTTAGAATGTCCTTCCGGACTTCCATCAGATCGACCTTCTGCAATTGGACGTTCTTCTCGATCTTCACCAACTGCATGATCTCCGCCGTCTCGACGATCCGGTTTCCTTCGATCGTTAAACGACGCACCTTGAGGCCGGACTTCCAGAAGTTGGCGGAAACGACAAGCGCCAACGCCAACACGAGGAGTCCGGCGAACCCAAGTTTCAAATTGGTGGATGTCTTCATGCGACTTGCTTCTTCACATGGTCGGAGAAGCCGATGAGCTTGACTTCCAGTTCAAGCAGGATTCCCGTATTCTGGTGGACCGTGCGCCGTGCGATATCAAGGAGTGTAAACACGTCGGAGGCTTTTGCCCCACCGAGATTGACGATAAAGTTCGCGTGCTTCTCCGAGATTTGCGCGTTCCCGACACGTTTTCCCTTCAGTCCCGCCTGTTCAATGAGCTTTGCTGCGAACGTTCCAGATGGATTTTTGAACATGCTGCCGGAATTCGGCAAGCTCAGCGGTTGCGTCAGGTTCCGCTTCAGGATGATTTCGCGGCGTTTGCGGGACAGTTCTTCCTTATCTCCATTCGGAAGAGAGAAGCGAGCGCTCAGCACGACATCGCGTGTGAACCCGGACTTCCTGTATGCGAACTGCGCATCGTCCTTCGGCACGACCCGGATCTCGCCGTCTCGGAATACTTCGACCTCGACGATGTGGTCGGAAATTTCGCCCCCATGCGCTCCGGCGTTCATGACCACCGCACCGCCCACACTTCCCGGAATTCCAGCCAACATCTCGACACCTTGCAGGCCGTTCTGAATGCAGAAGTCGACAAACTTCGGCATGTGCACTCCTGCCTCAGCTCGTACGAGCTCACCCTCCATTTGGATGGTGGAAAGTCCGGCTTCGAGATTGATCGCCGCACCACGAAGACCTTCATCGCTGACGAGAAGGTTACTTCCTCGCCCAAGCATCAACGAAGGAAAGTTGTTTTTCTGAAAGTACTTGATGATTTCGACGAGATCAGACTTGTCTGCCGGCTCCACATAGTAATCTGCCGGGCCGCCGACGCGCATGGAGGTGTACTTCGCCAGCGGCTCGTTAATGGCAATGTACCCGTGAAAGAACTGTTTGATGTCGCTTAGAGATACCATAAGAACCTTGGCAGACCGAATGTGGTCGAAAACTGTTCCACGCAACTCTCAGCCACGATTACGCCGGCTATCGCTGTTCGTGCTGTTGCAGGAATTCCTCACCATACTTCCAAATATCTCCGGCACCCATGGTGATAACGATGTCGCCGCTCCTGATGACCGACTTCAGATAGCTCGGAATTTGTTTCTTATCCGGGACGTAGTGAGCATCTTTGTGACCGAATCGTTTTGCGGCGTGGACGATGAGCTCGCCCGTCACCCCCTGGATGGGCTCTTCCCGTGCAGGGTACACGTCTGTTACGATCAGTACGTCGGAGAGCAAAAACGACTTCCCGAATTCCTCGTAGAAATCGCGCGTACGGGTGTAAAGGTGAGGCTGAAATACGCACACCACTCGTCTCCGCCAGCCGGATTTTACTCCGGCAAGCGTTGCCCTGCACTCGGTCGGATGATGAGCGTAGTCGTCATAGAGTGTGACGCCATCGAGTTCTCCCTTTTTCTCCCACCGCCGATAGACGCCTGAGAACTTCTCGATGCCGGCCTTGACGCTTTCGAACGAGACACCAAGCTCGAGCCCTACGGCAATAGCAGCCAGAGAGTTCTGCACATTATGCTTGCCCGGCACTTGAATCGTCACCTGGCCCAAATCATCCCCCTGCCGCACGACCGTGAATGTTGACAGGTTGTCCTTGTGGCGAATGTCGACCGCCTGCACATCGGCTTGCGGATTGAGGCCGTAGGTGATGATCTTCTTCCTGCTGAACTGCGGCATGATATCGAGCAACGCAGGCTCGTCAAGGCAGAGGACGACAAAGCCGTAGAACGGGACTTTTGAAGCAAACTGAATAAAGGCTCCTTTGATATCCTCGAGATCGCGATAGCAGTCGAGATGATCCGTCTCCAGCGTCGTCAAGACTGCGATGGTGGGCGTGATCGAGAGGAAGGAACGATCAAACTCGTCCGCTTCAACGACGATGAACTCCCCGTGGCCGAGCCGGGCGTTTGTGCCGCCCAATCCGCTCAGCTTGCCCCCGACGATCACCGTGGGGTCGAGATTTCCTTCCATCAACACGAGGCTGATCATCGAGGTCGTCGTTGTTTTGCCGTGTGTTCCGGCAATCCCGATGCCATACTTCAGGCGCATAACTTCCGCGAGCATCTCGGCTCTACGGATGATCGGAATCTTGCGTCGTTGCGCTTCAAGTAGCTCCGGATTGTCAGGCCCCACTGCCGATGAGTAGACGAGAGCGTCCACGTCAGGCCCGATGTTCTCGGCCCGATGTCCTTCAGAGATGGTTGCTCCCAGTTTTTGCAGGCGCTCCGTGACCTCGCCCAGTCCTTTGTCGGACCCGCTGACGTTGAAACCTTGATCGAGCAGAATCTCGGCGATGCCGCTCATGCCGATTCCGCCGATGCCCACAAAGTGAAGCTTCTTGATTGATGAAAACATTCAGTATCCGGGATGATTCGTTGATCGATCCATGTGTTGATCGCTCTGCGAGCGAGGTAACTCATTCTTGCGCCGCCAACGAGAATGGCGCTGATGTTCTACACCGGCTTCCTTCTCTTCATCCCAAACTGGCGTCGCTTCCCTTTTGGAACGCGCTCAGCGATGCGCTCCATATCGGCGACAAGCTCGCGGTCTCTTTCATATCTACCGACGCGTATGCGAAACAATCGGCGCCTCGCTTTCATTTTGAAGACAACAAGCTGAAATCGCCCCGCTGTCTGGACGAGCATCTCGCGGCCGATATGCATCCACTCGATGTCTGAGAGTTTGATCTCACGATCCCTGTGCCGGGAGTGAAAGATGATGCGATCGTCTTCGATGATTAGCTTTCGGTTGCGAACAAGGTTCAAGATCAACGTTGCCAGCGAAAGAGCAACGAAGAGAATCATGATATAAACGATCGGGTCGCTGAAGACGAGCGTGAAGCGGTCTTCGAAATAGCTCCCTCTGATCCCTGCGTAGATCAGGAACACCAACAAGTACGAAAGCGACTGTTGATAGTAGAAATCGAGTTTGTATTTGTACACCTTGTGCATCGAGAATCCCTAGCGGGTAAACTGAAGAATCATCTCGGCAATTCGACGTCCGGCCTCCGGCTTTCCGAGCGTCAGACTGGCCTCGCGCATTCGGGCGAGGCGCCGTTGGTCCTTCAGCAAATCGAGAATCGCCGGTTTCAGTTTCTGTGACGCGTCGGCGTCGGCGATCATCAATCCGGCACCGCCGTCGACCATTGCTTTTGCGTTGTGCGTCTGATGATCGGCTGCGGCGTGGGGGTACGGGACCAGGATTGCCGGCTTGCCGACGCGCGTCAATTCGGCCAGCGTTGTCGCCCCCGCCCGGCATACGACAATATCCGCGGCGGCAAAAGCGTATTCCATCCTGTCAATGAACGCTCCGAGCCATCCCACCGATCTGCTGCCGATAGCCTGTTTCACCCTCTCAATGTCCCTTTGCCCGGTCTGCCAGATGAGCTGAATGCCGGCAGCCAGCAACTCCTCAATCGATCCCAGCACCGCATTGTTGACGGAGGTTGCGCCCAGACTGCCTCCGAGGACAAGAACGGTCTTCCTTGTCTGATCAAGGTTGAAAAACCCTCTTCCATCTTCTTTTGAAGCGATGCCGAGCGATTCTCTCGTCGGTGTTCCGACCACTTCAACGTTGTCGGTTCGCTTCAGCCATTTCATCGTAGCATCAAATGCCGTGAAGACTTTGTTCACTCTACCCGCCAGAAGGCGGGTCGTGAAGCCCGGGTAACTATTCGATTCATGCAACACCGTCGGAATGCCGAACCAGGTTGCCACGGATAGAATCGGACCGCATACGTACCCTCCGGTTCCGACGACCACATCCGGCTGAAAGCGTTTGATGATGACGAACGACTGAACGAGCGAAACGGCGACCTTCACAGGAAACAGGAGGTTGTCAAGTGTTAATCTCCGGTGAAGTCCGCTGATCCAGATCGTCTGGAACGGATAGCCGCGTTGAGGCACGACGCGCGCTTCGATTTTGTTCTTTGTCCCGATGAACAGAAGCTCCGCCGCCGGCTCGATCTTCCGGCCCTCGTCTGCAATCGCAAGCGCGGGGAAGAGATGACCGCCTGTTCCGCCGCCGGCAAGGAGAATTCTCGGATTCTGAGCTGCCACATCGTTTCCTAGTACACTTTCACGGTCTTGTCTTCCAGCGGTTGAAGCGCTGCAACGCCCTCGGGCACTTTTGGCGCACGCGGATGCAAATCGGTCTGTGCCGAGATGTTCAGCAACGCGCCGACGGCAAACGAGGTGAAGAGGAGCGACGATCCACCGTAGCTTACAAACGGCATTGGAAGCCCGGTTGTCGGAAGAATTCCGAGGGTCACCCCTGCATTCACCAAAGCATACAGCGTAATGACGCTGGTGATCCCGATTGCCAGCAATCGACCGAACTCATCACGCGCGAATTTGGCGATCTTGAATCCACGCAGCAGAATGACAAGGAACAAGGTCAAAAAGAACATCGTCCCGAGAAATCCATACTCCTCCCCGACAACGGAGAAGACGAAATCGCCGTATGACTCGGGCAAAAAGAAATCGCGTTGTTTGCTTTCGCCGGGGCCGACCCCGAGCAGACCGCCGTTCCCGAAGCCGATGATACCCTGCCAAAGCTGATAGTTCTGGCCCCCGCCGCCCGAGGTTCCATCGATGTAGGACTTCAGGCGCTGCATCACGTGCGGTCGCGAGAGAGCGACACCGACGAGAAGCGGAAGGGCCGCACCGATGGTTCCGAACACGTGGAGAAAGCGGGCCCGACTGATGAACAGCATGACCAGACTGATCAGGATAATCATGGAGCCGGTGCTGAAGTTCGGCTGGAGGAGCACAAGCCCGGCAACACTCCCGATCCAGATCATCATCGGCATGAAGCCCTTCTTGAATTCTCTGATGGTTTCTCCCTTCGTGGAGATGAGCGTACAGAGATGGAACAGGAGGGCAAACTTCGCAAACTCAGAGGGCTGCAAGCTCAATCCTCCGAATCGCAGCCAACGCGCCGCACCCTTCACTTCGCCGCCCAGAACGAGCGTAATGGCAAGGAACGCGATTGCCAGAAGGACGGCCGTCTTCGTAAGCTTCCTGTACTTTCTGTAATCGATCGTCATGCCGACGAACAGCGCGATGAGTCCGAGCAACACTTTCAGGGCGTGAAGATTCAGCAGCCGGTTGCTTTCGCCGAACTTTTCGTAGGCCCACGTTGCCGATGCGCTATAGACGACACCGAGACTCAGCACCATCAGCGTGAGGACGGCTACCAGAGTTGCGAGGTCGATATGATTCCGTTGAATTTTGGTCATTGTCTTGGAGCCACCCGGCTTCCCGTTCTGCGGACTGAAGAGAGAGGGCCGGGGAGTTTCTCCGCTCAAAGATGTTTTACCAGTTCTTTGAACACCATGCCGCGCTGTTCGTAATCTTCGAACCAATCGAATGAAGCGCACGCGGGGGAGAGGAGGACGACATCGCCCGGCTGCGCCGTGCTCTGTGCGAGCAGCACAGCTTCATCCATCGCATTGGCTCGCTTCACGGTTATGTAACTTGAAAACGCTTTCTCAACCTTTTCGGCAGACTCTCCGATGGCGATAATTCCCCTGACGTTGTTCCTCACGAGATCGACGATCCTGCTGTAATCATTCCCTTTGTCGCGTCCGCCAAGCATCAACACAATCGGCTGCTCGAACGCCTGCAACGCGTACCGGACGGCTTCAACGCTTGTCGCTTTAGAGTCGTTGTAGTACCGCACGCCGTTCACCTCACGCACAAATTCCTGCCGGTGTTCAACTCCCTTGAAATTCTTCAGCGTCGCTCGGATCGACGCCGTTCCAACGCCAAGAAGCTGTCCCGTCAGCGTTGCAGCCATCGCGTTGTACAGATTGTGTGGTCCTCTGATGCTGATCTGGTCGGTCTTGATGATGTCCGAGCGTTTTCCGTTTGAAACTGTCACAAGCATTCCGTTTTCAACAAACGCCCCTTCTTCCAGTATCCTTTGAATGCTGAACGGAATGGTCCTGCAGCGTGCCGTTGAGACGGCCTTCGAGGTCCACGTATCATCCGCGTCGTAAATCAACGCATCATTGCCGGATTGATTCATGAAGATGCGTGCCTTTGATGCGGCGTATAGTTCCATGGAGTTATCATATCGATCCATGTGGTTCTGCGTGATGTTCATGATGATCGCAATCTTCGGGCGAAACGTCTCGCAGTGGTCAAGCTGGAAGCTGCTTACTTCCAGAACTGCAATATCTGAAGAAGCCAGGTCCAGAACGACCGATGAGAATGCCGTCCCAATGTTGCCCGCAACAGCATGTTTCTTTTTTGCATCGCCGAGGATCCTCCCTACTAACGTGGTTGTAGTTGTTTTCCCGTTGCTACCGGTAATGGCAACAATCCCGACGGAGTCAGGACAGAACCAGCTTGCGACTTCTACCTCGCTGACGACTTTCAGAGCACGCGTTTGCGCTTCACGCACCACGGGAGCGTTACTGGGAACTCCCGGACTGATAACCATCAAGGAACAATCATAGACGCGATCCGTGTGACCGCCAAGTTCGTAGGGGATGCCGGCCTGAGCGAGAAGCGGTAGCGGCGATTTTCCCCCTTTGGGAACAAGCTTCTCTTCTGGATCGCGATCACTGACGAACACTCGCGCACCACTCGTCTGGAGCAGTCGCGCAACGGCAACGCCGCTGCGCGCCGCCCCGATGACGGAGACCCTTTCATTTCGAAGCCGAGAGACATCCATTTAAAACATATCAGAGCCAGACGTTTCGCCCACGGACTTATTGATTTCCCCGACCGCACCACCACGGTGCCGTGGCAGCCGTTTTGAGTCTTTGCGCGTCCCTACCGAACCTTGAACGTCGCCAGACTCAGAATCATCAGAAGGATCGCCAGGATATAGAACCTCGTGACGATCTTCGGCTCGGGCCAGCCGAGCAACTCAAAATGATGATGGATTGGCGCCATCTTGAAGACGCGCCGCCCTTCTCCGTACCTCCTTCTTGTGTATTTGAAATACAGACGCTGGATGATCACGGAGAGCGTCTCCATCAGAAACACACCGCCAAGGGTCGGCAGCAGCAACTCTTTTTTTATCAACACACACATGGCGCCGATCACTCCTCCGAGCGCAAGCGAGCCGGTATCTCCCATAAACACTTGAGCGGGGTATGAATTGAACCAGAGAAATCCAAGCGCTGCTCCCACCAACGCGGCGCAGTAGATCGCGAGCTCGCCGTTCCCCCGCAAATGCGGAATGGTGAGATACTTACTCCACTCTGCGTGGCCGGACACGTAGGCGATGATGCCGAGGGTCATGGCGACGATGCCAACGGTTCCGATTGCGAGACCGTCCAGACCGTCAGTGAGATTCACCCCGTTCGACAATGCTGTAATGATGAAAACAACGAGCGGAATGTAGAACCATCCGAAATCAATCTCGAGATGTTTGAAAAACGGTACAGTTGATTTTGACTTGAGCGCGACGAGACTTGGGTCGATCCATTCGGGATGGAAGAAAATCACTCCTCCCACCACGAGCCCGACGATCACCTGACCGACGATCTTGTACCTCCCGATCAATCCCTTAGGTTTCTTCTTCACGACCTTGAGATAGTCATCAAGGAACCCAACTGCGCCGAGGACCACCGTAACGAAGAGAATGAGAAGAACATAGCTGTTCTGAACATCGGCCCAAAGAAGAGCCGGAAGCACAAGTGCAGCCAGCACGATCAGCCCCCCCATGGTCGGAGTTCCGGCCTTGCTCAAATGGGTCTTCGGGGCTTCCAGCTTTGCGGCCTCCCCAATCTGGTGCTCCTTAAGCTTCCGGATGATCAAGGGGCCAAGCCAAAACGCGATGACAAGGGCCGAGACGGCCGCCGCTCCCGCCCGAAACGTGATGGAGCGAAACATGAACGATCCGGGGATGTCGATCAGCGTGTCGAGATATTTTATGAGGTGGTAAATCATGGTCAGGAGATCGTTCCGGAAAACCTCTGAGAGTTCGCAGAGGCCTTCGCGTGAATTCCGGCTCTACGCCGCCCGCTCCGATCCGTCAGAGGCAACCGGAGTGAGCTTCAATCTTTCCGTCAAAAACGTTACTACATCCTCCATTTTCATTCCCCGTGAACCCTTGATGAGGATAATGTCTCCGCTGGCGACGAGCTCAACCAGGTATTCCGAGAGAATGTTTTTCTGATCGTAGTGTACTTTGAATCTGGTTGTCGCCGCATCGTACGTGTGTTTCGAGAGCGGGCCGTACGTGAGCAGATACTCGATGCCATACGCTTTGGCGAGTTTGCCGACGCGCATGTGCTCATCCTTTGCACTCTCGCCGAGCTCCAGCATATCGGCGAGCACGGCAATCTTCTTGCCGGTTACGGTTGCGGCGTTCAGCGTTTCGAGCGCGGCGAGCACGGAGTCAGGATTCGAATTGTACGTATCGTTAAGAACCGTTATGTTGCCAAGTTTGAGCATCTGCATCCGCTTGCCGGTGCCGGTAAACGAAGAGATTGCGCGCTGAATCTTGGCGGCCGGAACTCTGAAGGTCAATCCGACTGTTGTAGCGGCCAGAGCGTTCAAGGCATTGTGCCGACCCGGTAAGGAAAGCTCCAAAGAAAACCCCTTCTTGCCGCGTGCCTTTACGTCAAGCCGGGCACACGCATACTGATTCACTCCTGCCACCGTTCCCTGTACCGCCTTTGTCCCTTTGCCGAATCCATAGGTGATGGACTTCTTCAATCCCCTCGCTTGTTTCAGAGTTCGAGCGTCGTCACCGTTAACAAATCCCACAGCAACATTCTTGCGATGCTTCCTCAGCCAATCGAAGGATTCACCTTCGGCTTTCGCGACTCCCTTGACCGACCCGAAAAACTCAAGATGCTCTCGACCGACAGTGGTGATCAGTGCATGGGTCGGCTCGATGACGCCGCAGAGGTACTCAATCTCGCCAAAGTGGTTTGTGCCGATCTCGACGACGGCGATCTGATGCTCTTTCTCAAGCCGAAACAATGTCTGCGGTACGCCGATAGGATTATTCAGATTGCCGTTCGTGCTCAACACGCGATACCGCTCCGAAAGCACGGAGGCGATCATATCTTTTGTGGTCGTCTTGCCGTTACTCCCTCCGACAACGATAAACGGGATCTTGAACTTGCGGCGATGAGTCCGGGCCAGCTCTCCAAGAGCGAGAACAGTGTTCACAACGATCAAACGAGGCACGTTTATGCTTGAGAGCAGGATCGAATTCGAGTCGGCCCACTTCTTTTCCACAACCAATGCGGCGGCGCCGGCTTCAACAGCCTTTGTGACAAAATTGTGGCCGTCATACTTTTCGCCCCTGATGGCAACAAACAGGTCGCCGGTCTTCACAATCCTTGAGTCTGTCGAGACTCCCGTGCAGTGGAGCGCTTTCACCTTGTCGAACCCGAGAGCTTCAATATGACCGGCACTCAGGATGTCGTTCGCCGTGAACTTCATGCGCCGATCAGCTCCTGTATCACATCCCTGTCGCTGAAAGGGAGCTTCTCCGTCCCGATCACCTGGTAGTCTTCATGGCCTTTGCC
>DMMN01000105.1 GCA_003453835.1 Bacteroidota bacterium
TGGCAATTCAAGCATTGCGGGCGTGCCTCGGAGAACCATATGCACCAATTCGCCTACTGCGCGAGCGAGCATGCCCGGACCATTCGAGAGGTTTCGTCAAGAGCACATAAGAAACTTCTGAGGTGAGACCAGGGCGAACTCAGTCTTCTTTTCCAGTGAGGGCGTAAAACGAGCGGGTGATCTATTCAGCAGACTTCTTCAGAATAAGGGCTGGACCAACCATGCCTCTACCTAAGCACGTTCGGGACTATGTCGAGCGGACCATGACTGTCGACTATTGCGCGAACCGAGTCTCCGAGCGCGTTCGCGATCGACTCAGAGTAGGATTCCAGACTCGCGGCAACTCAGTCACGCCCTTTGAAGAGCGGCCGCAATTCCAGAATCCGAGTCATTGGATCAAAGTTGTCATCGCACAGTTCCGGTACAACTATGCAAACGGGCAATGGTCTCTCTCCTGTGCAGATCGTAATTCTCGATGGCACGACTATGAGTTTAACGCGGCGAGAGATATTCGTACCCTGCTTCGAGAAGTCGATGCCGATCCAACCGGTATTTTCTGGGGGTGATTGAGATATAACGGTGTCGCTGCAGCAGGCAATATCCCGCCATCAGGAGGCGGCAGCAGTCTCCACCTTCGATGGTCAATTGAAATACTCAATCCCACGGCGCAGCCGCGCAGGAGTCCCGTCGAGCACACACACTCTCCGTCGTCCGGGCATCTACGAAATTCTTCTACCTCACCTGCTCCACCCTCTTCACATCTCGATGCGCAAGCATGAGAGCCCTCTCGATCCCGGCGCGAAGCGTCATGATCGACATCGGACAGGACTGGCATGAGCCGACAAGCCGCACCTCGACAATCCCATCGTCAGTAACTCGCACCAACTGAACATCCCCGCCATCTTCGTTCAGATAGGGACGAATTCCGATCAGGCTTTCTTCTATGGTTTGCATCGAGAGCATCGTTTTCAGCCTACTGAGAAGGAAGTAGAATTTCGATTCTTTGAGCCGACGCGCTCGACGCGTTGCGGATGCTCACTTGGGCAGCAAGGTTGCGGGCTATCCGGCGTATCGTCTGCGCATGCGGGGAGCTCTCATCCGCTACGACAATCGGCTTCCCTCGATCGCCACCCACACGGATGCTGGTACTGATCGGAATCTCGCCCAGCAGGGGGACGCCCAACTCCGTCGCGGTTCTGCCGCCGCCGCCCGAATCGAAGATGTCTTCCCGGTGTCCGCAGTGACTGCAAACGTAAAAGCTCATGTTCTCAACGATGCCCATCACCGGAACATTGACTTTGTTGAACATCACGAGGCCTTTTCGTGCATCGGCGAGGGCGACATCCTGAGGCGTCGTGACGATGACGGCCCCCGTCAGCGGAATTGTCTGCACGAGCGTCAACTGAATGTCTCCGGTGCCGGGAGGGAGATCGAAAACAAGATAGTCGAGATCACCCCACGCAACGTCCCCCATGAACTGCTTGATCGCTCCGCTGGCCATCGGTCCGCGCCAGATAACCGCCTGCATCGGATCGACGAGAAAACCTATCGACATGATCTTGACGCCGTATTTCTCCAGCGGTATGAGTTTGTTCTCAAAGACCTTTGGTCTCTCGTTCGTTCCAAACATCAACGGAATGCTCGGCCCGTAGATATCCGCATCAACCAATCCGACCTTCGCTCCATCTCGGGCGAGGGAAACGGCGAGGTTCACGGCAACGGTCGACTTCCCCACTCCGCCTTTTCCGCTCGCCACTGCAATCGTGTTTTTGACTCCAGGGATGATCGCATCCTTTGTTTGATTGGAATGAGACACGACGTGAGATGTCATCTCAATGTCGACCTTTCCAACTCCTTCAATATTATTGCGGAGCGCCTTCTCACAATCCAATTTGAATTGATCGCGAACAGGACATGCGGGCGTAGTAAGTTGGAGCGTGAATCCGATATCCCTCCCGTTGACCCTCAGGTTCTTCACGAATCCCAGCGTAACAATATCACGGTGGAGGTCGGGATCTCGAACAAGCTTCAGCGTGTTCAGGACGTTTTCTTCCGTTAAAGGCAGCATTCTTTTCTCAAGTGTTGGTGAGTGAACATTTAGGCAACCTGTGTTAGGCGGATACAGCTATCGAATTAGGACACCATTCGCTCTCGAAGAAGGGCACACACGCCTGTATCTCCCCTCCCCTACGCGCGAAGCCCTCAAACAGAGGGGACTGTAAACGCTCGGCTTAAAGAACCGGAGTTTCAGCCGGATCGTTCCATCGCAGCGAATTATTCTTGCAGGATTATGCAAGACGGTATTGAATCCCCAAGACAAGTGGACTGTTTCGATGATTCGTATGTTAAGAGAACAAAACCCTTCGCCAAAGGCGCATCCCGACCCGACCCCAGACTGACCGCTGGCTGGCAGGGCTTGCTGGCGGGCGCCTCTGGCGGACACTCCTCGATAAAGTCCCGGCGACTCCCGACTTTGTCGAGGCTCGGTTGTTAGCGCTCAGCGAATAGCACACACCCCTCAGTCCCTCGGCGAGTCCGTCAGACTCGCCGGAGTCTGACGACCTCTCCCCGACACACACAGCCTTCACACAGAGGGGATGCCTTAGGCGTGGTTTCAGAATCGGCGTTGCGCATATGCACCGATTGAAGAAGGAACTGTTCGAGCTCGGAGAAGAGCACAAACCCCTTCGCCAAAGACGCATCCCAAAGCGACCCCAGACTGACCACTGGCTGGCACGGGTGGCGGCCGGGCGCTTCCGGCAGACGTTCCTCGATTTCGTTCAATCGTAGGGAAGTAAGGCAATCTGAGTAGCACACCACTAACACCACCCGCCCCGCGATCTTCAACCCTTTATCACTCCAATAGGAACGAGCTTCGCCACTTTCTTTGCGATGCCCGCATCGTGCACCACGTCCACGACCTGGCTTACGTCCTTGTAAGCATTCGGGTTCTCCTCCGTCAGTCCGCTCTTCGAAGCGCCTCGCACGTGAATGCCTTTCTCCCTTAGGCTCTCGATCAGGCGTTCGGCGGTGATCTCCTTTTTCGCGGCATGCCGACTTTTCGAGCGACCCGCGCCGTGGCAAGACGAACCGAAGGTTTCCTCCATCGCTTTTTCCGTACCGACGAGAACGTACGAGCACGTTCCCATACTCCCCGGGATCAATACCGGCTGTCCCACTTCAAAGTAGTCTTTCGGGATCTCGGGACTGTGTTTCGGGAACGCCCGCGTGGCACCTTTCCGATGCACCAATACATCTCTCATCTCCCCACCGACTTTGTGCGTTTCCCTTTTCGCAATGTTATGGCATACGTCATAGACGATTTTCAGATCTCCCTTCCCCAACACGCGTGCGAAAGCCTCCCGCGTCCAATGAGTGATCATCTGGCGGTTGGCGAAGGCGAAGTTCGCGGCGGCAGCCATCGCACCCAGGTAGTGGGCTCCTTCTGGAGATTGTATCGGCACGCAGGCAAGCTGCCGATCCACGAGTTTGATATTGTACTTTCGCATCGCGTCTTGCATGATCTCGAGATAGTCTGTGCACACCTGATGGCCCAGACCACGGGAGCCGGTGTGAATGAGGACAACCACCCGCCCCTCCCGGAGGCCAAAGAGGGACGCGGCCTCTTCGTTGAAGACCTCGGCAACGTATTGCACCTCGGCGAAGTGATTGCCCGAGCCGAGGGTTCCAAGCTGCCCTCTTCCCCGCTCTTTCGCCCGCTTGCTCACTTGATTCGGATCGGCGTGAGGAATCTTGCCGCCTTCCTCGATGTGGTGAAGATCGATGTCCGTTCCGTATCCGTTCCTGATCGCCCACTGCGCACCGTTTTCCAGCACATCGTCGAGTTGACCGGCGCCTAGACCACCGATGATTCCCTTTCTGCCCGTACCGCACGGGATGTCTCTGAACATTTGGTTGAGCAACGCGTCCAACTTTGGTTTCACCTCATGAAGGCCCAACTCCGAGGTCAAGAGCCGGACTCCGCAGTTGATGTCGAACCCCACGCCGCCGGCGGAGACAACTCCTTTCTGGTAATCCGATGCAGCCACTCCGCCGATCGCGAATCCGTATCCTTGATGCGCGTCGGGCATAGCCAGGGAGCGGCCGACAAGCCCTGGCAGTGTCGCGACGTTTGCGACCTGCATCATCGTCTGGTCCTGTTCGATGGCTTTGATGAGCTCTTCGTTCGCGTAGATCAATCCTTCGACCGTCATTCCATCACGAAACGACTTCGGGATCAGAAACCGATGTTCATCCAACTTCTTCAGCATCTTCCCTGCCTCTTTCCTTGTCTAACTTCTTTGCCAAAGTTCCATCATAGATGCCCACGTGAATCAACCGGCCGCGCAGAACCATTGACCTGTTCCCTTCATCCAATCGCCGGTTCTCAGATATCCAGGAACACTCTGATCATGCATCCGTCCTCCCTTTCTTCGATCTTCAGTTGATGATAGGTAACGGCTTTTACATCCATCTTGAAAACATGTTTTCAAGATNNACACTTCCTCTCCCGTGACGATTGCTTCCAATTCTTTTGAGTTCAATCGTTCGATGCTGACTTCCGAGACCACGAAATCCTCACCATCATACAAGAACAAGATCTCCGATAACCATTTCACCAGGAGGTTTTCCAGGTCTGAGCCCTTTAGTTTGATGTACCGCTCTTCGCCCGGGTCGACCGTGCCGGGATCCACAATGATTGAGAGAAGACCGAGCGCGGCAAATTCAAAGACCTCTTTGAGCGACTGACCGTGCGCCTCGATTCCCATGTCAGCCGGGTGTTCCAGGATTCGAAAACCTTCTCGCATGTCCTTTCCCTCCTTGACGAACAGCGGAGAGGCCCGTTCTCCACAGTCGATTAGACGAGCGTTCTTCCGCTCAGTCGTTTGAGCGCCTCAAGATAGAGCGCTGCGGTCTTGAAGACAACTTCTTCCGGCAGCTTGGGCCCCGGGGGCTTTCGGTTGAAGCTGATGGAGTTGAGATAATCGCGGACGAATTGTTTGTCGAAGCTCTCCT
>DMMN01000145.1 GCA_003453835.1 Bacteroidota bacterium
GACTGGATGAAATCCGGAGAGGGACTACGGCGTCTCAAGGACATCCTCCCATCTCACGTTACCTATCCACGCAAGTTCGACATCCTCGTGGTGGACGAAGCACACAACGTCGCTCCTGCCGCAGCGACTCGGTACGCTCTGGAAAGCCAGCGAACACGTTTGATTCGCACGGCCGCGCCCCATTTCTCGCATCGCCTGTTCCTAAGCGCGACACCTCACAACGGATACCAAGAGTCCTTCACCTCTTTGTTAGAGCTCCTCGACGATCAACGCTTTGCCAGGATCGTGATGCCGGACGAGAAACAACTCCATCGGGTCATGGTCCGGCGCATGAAGAGCGACATCGTCGACGCTTATGGTCAACCCGTCTTCCCCGTGCGGAAACTCGAATGCCTGGAGATCGCGTACTCGGAAGAAGAGAGGAGTATCCACTGTCTACTCCGTGATTTTACGGCGGCTCGAACGAAAAGCGTCAAGGGAACACGATATGGGTTCGGGACCGACTTTGTACACATCTTGCTGAAGAAGCGCCTGTTTTCGTCGCCGATGGCCTTCGCTACAACCCTCGCCAAGCACAGGGAGACGCTGAAACGAGGACGCTCGCGATCGGTCGTTTCGGCGTTGGACGATCGAATACTCCGCAAGGCCATCGTTCGAAGCGAAGAGGAATACTCGGACGACATTGAGGCCGAGAAGGCGCAGCTCGAAGCAGTCGAAGTGGCCAGCGAAATGACCGTACCGCTCGGCGAAATGGAACGCGCCATGCTCGACCGCCTCACGGATTGGGCCGAAAAACACAAGAACCGGGTGGACGCGAAGGCCAAGGCCATCCTTCGCTGGCTCGAAACTTACCTGAAAGCCGATGGACACTGGAACGAAAAGAGGGTGATTCTTTTCACGGAGTATCGAGACACCCATGTCTGGCTCCATCAAATTCTCACGGCCAACGGATATGGCGGCGACCGCCTGACGATCCTGCACGGGAGCATGCGCCCCGACGAGCGCGAAGCGATCAAGGCAGCTTTCCAGTCGCATCCGAACGTATCGCCCGTCCGAATCCTGCTGGCGACCGATGCGGCTTCGGAAGGAATCGACCTCCAGAATCACTGCAATTACCTAATCCACGTCGAGATTCCCTGGAATCCCAACGTGATGGAGCAACGCAACGGCAGGATCGACCGACACGGTCAACGGCAAAAGGAAGTCTTCATCTGGCATCCGGTGAGCCAGGGCTTCGAGATGCGTGAGATATCCAGGCATCGAAAGGTGGGCGAAATCGAGGGCGATCATGAATACCTCATGAGGGCCGTCCTCAAGGTGGACACGATCAGAGAAGATTTGGGCAGCGTAGGGCCAGTTATCGCGAAGCAGATAGAAGAGGCCATGCTCGGAAGGCGAAGCGCCATGGACACGGGTGCCGCCGAAGCAATAGCTGCGGGGGCGCGCCGCTTCGTCGCGACCGAGCGCAAACTACAGGAACGGATCGCGCGCCTCCACGAAAAACTCATGGAGGCGAAGACGGATTTTCATCTCGCTCCGGAGAACGTACTCCGCGCCGTCACGATCGCTCTCGAACTTGCCGAAAAACATCCGTTGAAGAGCGTTTCCCTGCCCGGCGTCCCCGAGGGCAAGGCGTTCGAAGTGCCGGTATTGCCTGGCTCATGGGGAAGGGCAACGATCGGGCTCGAGCATCCTCATACGGGAGTGCGACGTCCCATCACCTTCGATCACGACGTAGCGAAGGGACGGGACGACATAGTGTTGGTCCATCTCAATCACAAGCTCGTCCAGATGAGCCTCCGCCTTCTGCGTGAGGAAATCTGGAAGATTGACGATGTCAAGCGTCTGCATCGGGTCACGGTCAGAACAGTACCCGACGACGATCTCGCTCGACCGGCCGTTGCCGTCTGGTCTCGTCTGGTCGTCACGGGAGGTGGACACCATCGGCTGCACGAGGAGTTGACCCTTTCTGGCGGTGAACTCGAACACAATGCATTCAGAAGGATCACCCAGGTTGGCAGGCTCGAAACCCTCGTCGACAAGGCCGAGCCGATCGTTCCGGGCGAGGATGTCTTTGAAGTCTTGAAGGATCGATTCGAAAGACACGAGGAGACGATCCGGGCTGCCGTGGAGGGGCGGTCCCGCGATCGTCTGAAGTACCTGCAGAACACGTTGACCCGCTATAAGGAAAGCGAGGTCGGAGACCTTTTGGCTGTTCTCGAAGATCTGGCCAAGAGCATAAGGAAGCAACTCGCCGACTCCGGACCGCAATTGGTGCAGTTGAGCCTCTGGCCCGAGGATGAGCGCAACCAATTGAAACGGGACATGGAGGCGCTAAAAGCCAGACTCGCCAGCATCCCCGACGAAAAGAAAAGCGAGGCCGAGGTGATCGAAAGCCGCTACGCCGATCCCACGGCCCGCACTTTTCCCGTGGCGGTCGTTTTCCTCGTCCCTCGGTCCATGCTCAGAAAGGTTCGACCGATATGNNGGTTTCCACAGGGATTGGATATCGTCGAGACCCCGAGACGCCAGCATCTCCGTGCCGCCTACGATGAATGGTGCGATGCGGTCGAGGAAGAGGACCCGCTGCTTCCAAATCTCCACCGCGAATGGCTTCGACTGGTGTTCACGGAAATCCTCGAATACGACAGCGCGACATTGAAGACGGACGCCGAAACTGCCGCATCATACACCGTGGCCTCTCCAGAGCGAACCGAGTCTTTCAAGGCAGACTGGCTGATCGTATCCCCTTCCGGGGGGAAGCCTCGCCTTTTCGTTTCCATACAACCTCCCGGNNAGGATGACAGGTGGCCCGCCTCGCTTCTGGAGCGAATGACCGCGCTCTGCCGAGCGCACAGTGTCCGGTTGGGTCTGATCACCGACGGCGAACGATGGATGCTGGTCAACGCACCCTCGGGGGCGATGTCGAGCGATGCCTCCTGGTACGCTCGTCTGTGGTTCCAGGAGCCGGTGACCCTCAAGGCCTTCCAGTCCCTTTGGAGCGTGCGGCGCTGTTTCGGTCCGGCAGACGAGACACTTGAAGCTCTGATCGAGAGATCGCTCGAACACCACGA
>DMMN01000363.1 GCA_003453835.1 Bacteroidota bacterium
GTTGTTCAGTCGCTGCAACAGGAGATGGATCAGTACTCCTCGATGCTCAAGTTCGAAGATGCCGCCAGGGTACGCGATCGTCTGCGTGCACTTTCCGTCTACAGCGAGAAGCAAAAGGTCGTTGATGCAAACCTGACCGACCGGGATATCATTGCCGTTGCTTCCAAGGCTGATGATGCGTGCGGGGTCATTTTCAAGGTCCGGGAAGGCAAGGTCCTCGGAAGCCATCACTACTATCTCAGCAATGTGGAAGGCAGGGAGGAGGCGGAGGTGCTGGAACACCTGATCGAGCGCCACTATCTTGAGATCGAAGATATTCCGCACGAGATCATCCTTTCCGCGCCCATCGTTTCCCAAGAGATCGTCTTGGAGTGGCTCCGGAACAAACGGGGCGACTTCGTGACGATCGAAACTCCCAAAGCAGGGGAAAAAGTAAAGATGGTGGGGATGGTCAAAAGGAATGCCGAGTTTCTGCTCGGGGAACTGGAGCTTCATCGGTTGAAGCGCGGTGATTTCGTCCCACATGCTGTCAAGTCGCTCCAGCGCGATCTGCGGTTGAGTATACTTCCGAGACGGATCGAGTGCTTCGATATTTCAAACACACAGGGGAGCGACTCCGTCGCTTCGATGGTAGTGTTCATAGACGGTAAGCCGAGAAAGAGTGAGTACAGAAAGTACAGGATTCGCACGGTGGAAGGGTCTGACGACTTTGCCAGCATGAAGGAAGTGGTCCAACGACGATATGCGCGGCTCATGGCCGAGGAAAGCCCATTGCCCGATCTGATTGTCGTGGATGGGGGAAAAGGCCAGCTCTCGAGCGCCGTCGGGTCCATGAGCAAGCTCCATCTTGAGACCGTGCCTATCATCGGCTTGGCGAAGCGGCTGGAGGAGGTCTTCGTTCCGAACGAAACGGAGGCACGCTCTGTTCCGCGGACATCTTCCGGACTGCGATTGTTGCAGCAGATTCGTGATGAAGCCCACCGGTTCGCGATAACGTTCCATCGGGCGATTCGGACGAAGCGAATTCTAAACACCGAGCTTGATCTGATAGGCGGCGTGGGAAAGAAGCGGGCGACGGAGTTGCTCGAATCGTTCGGATCCGTGCAGGGCGTCAAGTTTGCCACGGAGGAGCAAATCGCCGAGATCGTCGGGTCAAAGATCGCCGCAAAAATCAAAGAATATTTCTCCGAAGACGCGGGCGAATCCCCCGGTTAAAGGATTGGACTTTCTTCAAAGTAAGTCCTACCTTTGATGCAACGGATTTCACACTTCCATCACCACAACCAGACAATACGGGGATATGACAAGCGAAGGTCTTCTGCGCGTTTTCATCGTTGACGATGAGGACTCGTTCCGTCTGAGCATAGAAATGGCTCTGAAAATGACGAACAGCTTTGTTGTGCGCTCTTGCGAGTCCGGCGAGAAAGCAACTGAAATACTGAGAAAAGAGTCGTTCGATGTCATCTTGCTTGACAACCGGATGGGGGACATGACGGGGCTTGAGGTTCTCCAATGGATGCAGAACGAGAAGATCCAAACACCGGTTATTATGGTGACCGCGGCCGGATCCGAGGCAGTGGCCGTTGAGGCAATGAAACTCGGTGTCTACGATTATCTCCGGAAGGATCAGCTCGACGTTGAGCGACTTTCCATGGCGATCAAAAGTGTTTACGAGCGTTACCTCTACCGGAAGCAGATCATCGAGCGGGAGGCGGAGGATCGCGTGTTGAAGGAGAAGCAGCGGGAACTGGATTCTTTGCAGATGTATCACACGACCGTCAATTCCGTCGGTCAGCTTGTTGAAAAGAGCCTTGCCGAGCTGGCAAAGAATTTAAAGAAATTCGAGGATGAGTCAGTTGGGCTCGTCAAAGAGGAGGGATTGGAACGCTCCCACGCGATCTTTGCTGACCTTCGGCAAAGCCTGGATGTCGTTTCGTCGGGTGTTGCCTCGATGCGAAACCTCTCGAATGTTGTCACACACAAGCTTGACGAGATCAAGATCGCTCCAAAGCCGAACAGTCGCTAGTGGCGCGCCCGCGCTCATGGAGCGGATCGAAGGTTGGGCGGTCGGAGTACGCTGGGTTCCTTGACGGGGATTGTGGTTCTACGAAGCTCTTGCCTTCAGGGCATCGGTTTTGTATATTGACCCCGGTTTTCGACTCGGGCGCTTAGCTCAGCTGGTTCAGAGCGTACGCCTCACACGCGTAAGGTCNNTGGTTCGATCCCAGTAGCGCCCACGAATCGATTCTGCGGCGAGGGCTTCTGATTCAGCGAGCGAAGAGGTAAACGTTCTTTCGAATACTCCTTTAATTCCTATCCGGCGAGGTAGGAAAGGAACCTATAGACAGTAGCCGACAGATGTTCTGTGCCATCGATCTTCGAAGCTCGATGAGCTCGGGTGTGCGAGAGAGTTTCTGTTTGGCACTGCATCTGTTGTTATCGGGCCTCCCTTCCTATACGGACTGGAGGCTTTCGCATTTTGAAGAGGTTCAGATGAAAAAAAACAAAGTCATCGACTCGGCGGGGTTNNAACAAAGTCATCGACTCGGCGGGTTTTCGCCGAACCGTCAACCGACTTGCTCACGAGGTCGTTGAGCGCAACAAGGGGACGGAAAACGTGGCCGTTGTCGGCATTCGCACTCGAGGTGAGTTCCTGGCTCAGCGGATCGCGAAAAAAATCGAAGAGATTGAGGGAAAAGCAATTCAGGTCGGTACGCTCGATATCACACTCTATCGAGACGATCTCAGAGGTCGTCTCGATCAACCTCACCTCAAAAGTACGGAGATCCTGTTCGATGTTACAGGGAAGGTCATCGTCCTTGTTGACGATGTGCTGTTCACGGGGCGGACGATTCGCGCGGCCCTGAATGCCCTGACGGACCTCGGCCGCCCGGCCCTCATAGAGCTCCTCGTCCTGATAGATCGAGGACACAGGGAGCTTCCGATCAAGGCGGATTTTGTGGGAAAAAGTATCCCAACCTCGTTGAAGGAGGAAATCAAAGTCCTGATGAGCGAGACCGATGGCGAAGATTGCGTCTTTCTGAACCACATTGACGATCAGAGCAGTGGAAATCGAGTGGAAGGAGGGACGGCACGATGAAGCTTTCCAGCCGGCATCTCCTTGGTCTAGAGGGAATGAGCAAAGAAGAGCTTTCGCTGATTTTGGATACCGCCGTTTCCTTCCGGGAAATCCTCGACCGACCCATCAAGAAAGTGCCTCCCCTTCAAGGAAAAACGGTCGTGAACCTGTTCTTCGAAAGCTCGACGCGAACCAGGATCTCATTTGAGTTGGCGGAGCGTCGACTCTCGGCCGATGTCGTCAGCTTCACGACAGCGGCGAGCAGTGTAAGCAAGGGGGAAACCCTCAAGGACACTGCGCGGAATATCGAGGCCATGAAGATCGACATGGTCGTGATTCGACATGCTGCTCCCGGCTCGGCACATTTCCTCAGCCGCGTTGTTGCCGCCAACGTGATCAACGCGGGGGATGGGGCGCATGAGCATCCGACCCAAGGCCTCCTCGATATGTACACGCTCCGCGAGAAATTCGGCTCTCTCGAAGGCCTGCGCGTCTGCATTGTCGGGGATATCCTTCACAGCAGGGTGGCCCGCTCGAACATTTATGGTCTCTCAACAATGGGAGCCCAGGTCTCCGTCTGTGGGCCGGAAACGCTCATCCCGCGCGAAATCGAAAAGCTTGGCCTGACCGTCTACCATCGACTCGAGGATGTCATCCCGCACGTTGACGCGCTGAATGTGTTGCGGATTCAGCTCGAACGACAGAAGAGCGGATTCTTCCCCTCGCTCAGAGAATACCACCGTTATTTTGGCGTGACGAAGGAAAAGGTTGATCGCGCCTCAATTCCGATCATTATCATGCACCCGGGCCCCATCAATCGCGATGTCGAGCTTTCCGCGGATCTGGCCGATAGTGATCATTCAGTCATTCTCCAACAAGTCACCAACGGCGTCGCCATTCGCATGGCGGTGCTCTACCTCCTGGGGACTTCCAACTAGAAGAGGAACGACATGAAACTTCTTTTGCAGGGCGGCAGGCTCGTCGATCCCGTTGCGGGAAGAGAGGAGCCGGTTGACATCTTCGTCGTGGAGGGTAGGATCGAAAAGATCGGCAAGAGCGTCGTGGCAGGGAATGACGCACAGGTCATTGATCTTCGTGGCAAGATCATTGCGCCTGGATTCATCGACATGCACGTGCATTTGCGCGACCCGGGACTTGAGTACAAGGAAGACATCGCCNNGTTTTGAACATAAAGAGACGATCGAAACCGGATGCGCCTCGGCCGCGGCCGGAGGGTTTACAGCGGTCTGCTGCATGCCGAATACAAATCCGGCTATCGATGATGAGTCCGTGGCGCGGTATGTTCACGAAAAAGGAAAGAAGGTCTGCGATGGGATAGTCGATGTGCATCCGATTGCAGCCGCGACGAAAGGGCGTCAAGGATCGGAGCTTGCGCCGATGGCAGAGCTGGTTCAGGCCGGAGCCGTGGGATTTACGGATGACGGCAGCCCGATCTTTAGCGCAGAAATCATGCGCCGTGTCCTCGA
>DMMN01000054.1 GCA_003453835.1 Bacteroidota bacterium
ATTGATAACCACGAGAGGGAAACCCCAGGCGAAACCAAATTCTCTTCCTATCAACTCCCCGGTTCCAAAGAAGGAAGCTACAGGGAGTTATTGCTGACGTTGCCGACAGACACACCGCGCATCACAGAACTTTTAGCGAAGAAGGAACGCGTAGGATTGACGGAAGCCGAACACAAAGAACTCAGGGACTTTGACGCTCAAAAGCCCCAGTTCCGTCCCTCTCACTTCGACGAACCCAACGTACTCGCTCACATCAGATTCAATGAGAGAGAAATAGACGGAAAGAAGGTATTGTTCCTCGAAGAAATCCAATCTGACTGGCATCAGAAAGGAAGGAAAGAGGGGTATGCGGGCGACAGCTCTAAACGAGATGCAATTCAGGCACAAATCAAACAAGTGCAGGATCGCATCAACGCGAAGGGGCTGGACGAAGAAGCTCAATCGGTTCTAAAGCAAGTCAAGGATTTACAGGAGCAGAGCCGAACGCGAGTCGGCGATGAAGGATTACTGCGAAGGCGCGAAGTTGCGGAAGATCAGTTGAACCGCGAATACCAAAGGCTCTTCGGAGCAGAGTACAAAGAAATGGATCGGTTGACGAGAGAATCCGATGCTCTCATCGGTTCCGTCCCCGACGCTCCTTTCAAATCCACCTGGCAAGAACTCTCTTTCCGTAGAATGGTGAAGTACGCCGTCGATAACGGGTACGATCGTATCGCATGGACGAAAGGCTCTCAACAGGTAGACCGCTACAATGAAGCACTCCGTCAGAACGTGGACAAAATCTACGCAATGAGGCGTGATGCCGGGACGATGAAACTCACCCCAGAGGAAGCGGAATACCACGAACTCGTCAAGAAGACATGGAGAAACGGAGAGGAAGGGATACTAACACCCGCCGAGGAAGCAAGATCAGAAGAATTGGCAAGGAAGGTTGGAATGTCGATGCGTTCCAAAGTGATGAAGCAGACCGAGGAAGGCAAGGTCAACGTCATCGCATGGAAGAATAATCAGCCAGTGTTCAATCACAATATTCCGCTTGAAGGCAAGGCGACCATAGCTGGAAAGGAAGTTGCGCTCGAAGACGTGGTAGGCAAATCCATTGCCGAGAAAATTCGTACCGGAGAGGCAGAACAATCCTTTGAAGGCCAAGACCTTACCATCGGTGGCGAAGGCATGAAAGGCTTCTACGACAAAATCCTCGTTGACTACGCGAACAAACTCGGAAAGGGGTGGGGAGCGAAGGTAGAGGAAGCGGACATCGGGAATAGATATAAAAACAATGGCGAGAACATAGGTTATGGTGAGACAGGAGATGGTCGTTGGGGGGTGTATGATGGCGACAACCTGATAAATGCCTACCCAACGAGAGAAGGTGCGAAAAACGCAGCAAGTGAACTGCGGAGGAAAAATGAACCCGTCCATGCCATGAATATCACCCCGGAGATGAAGAAATCCGTACTCGAGAAAGGGCAATCACTCTTCCTCCAAGGACTAGCTGCTGGAAGTTATCTTTCCATTGACGCGATCCCTGGAATGTCTGATGAGGACAAGGAACGTCTGAAGGGCATTCTCGGCCCAATCACCATCGCGGCCATTGCAGGCCCAGCACTCTTAAAACTAGGCCCCAAAGCACTTGGAGCACTGAAAGAGATTCAAAGCTCAGTACTCTCCAAAGCCCTCACCGGGCGCGAAGCGGTGAAAGAAGTATCAACCCAAGTAAAGGACTATCTCGCCACAGAAGGGAAGAACCTTTCAGGCGAAGAACGGTTGGCTATCGAGAAAATAGCAGATCCGAAAGAACTGGGAAAAGCGATTGCGGGAGCCACCACAGAAGAAAAGCATCTCGAAGGGGTAGCATCTCCGCCGAAAGAGGCTGAAGGGCCGCTTCCGAAGAAGGAACCGGCAGGTGACCTCGGTGTTCCCGGACTCTACACCGACGTGTACGGCAAAATCATCGACACCTTCAATTCCAATCGCAGGGGCGTCGTCATCAATGAGGAATTTGCCAAAGCAGCCGGGGGAATGAACGACCTGAACCGCTTCGAGGCTGGCAAGTTCTCGACAACCGACTACCTGCGGGCCACTGAGAAGATCGAAGGCAAGGTCAACGGTCCATTCCGAAAAGCCGTCGTGCGTCCGCTCGAAGATGCGAACTTCGATGCGACAAAAGAAATCCACGATGTCAACGGTGAATTTCAGGGGATTCTGAAAAAGAACCGGATCAAGAAGGACAGCCCATCATCAAAGCGGATATTCCAATCCATCGAGGGCAGGCTTGCCGGGGGACTGGACGCCAACGAGAGAGCTGTCGCCAACTGGCTGAAGGATAAGTACACCACCCTGCTTGACAGGCTAAACCACGAACGCTCGCAGGTGAATCTCGATCCCATTCACAAGCGGTCGAACTACATCACACACTTCCAGGAACTTAGCTTCGTCAACGAGTTCTTTGGCTCTTTGAGCGATTCCCGGATTCCATCGGAAGTGTTGAAAGCGGTCGAGTTTACAAAGCCCAACAATCCCTTCTTCCGCTTCATGCTTGAGCGCAAGGGTGGACCCTACAAAGAAGACGCCGTGGGAGCCTTTGAGGTTTACTACCGTCCGGCGATCAGCAACATCCACAAGACCCAGCCACTCACCACCGCGAGGGCGTACGTGAAGCATCTCCCGCCCAATGCGTCAAGGTATTTCACCGACTGGCTGGGTGAAGGGATTGCAAACAAATCGAGCACGATAGACCGCTCCATGCCGGAATCGTTCAACAAGATTCTGAACACGGTCTCCATCCGAATCGGCAAGAACCTGATCTTAGGCAACTTCCAGGTCCTTGCCACCCAGCTCTCATCCCTTCCCCAGACGTTCGCAGAGGCGGGCATCAGGAATGCGGTGAAGGGGATCGCTTCGACGTTCACGCCGGAAGGGTGGCGTCTTGCAGAGAAGTATTCCGAGATTCTCCGGCTGAGGGAATACGAGGGTATAGAGGACGTGAACCCGTCACGGTTCCATGCTCTTGAAAAACTCTCTGCATGGCACATTGAAGCCGCCGACCGGATGATGGTTAGAATGTCATTCAACTCAGGACTGAAGAAGGCGCTCTCAGAGGGTAAAGACTTCACAGAGGCTGTGCAGTTGGCGGATGATTTCGCACAGAAGACTCAGGCCGCTTATGGCAGGATGTTCAAGTCACCCATCATGCGAAGCCGCACAGTCTCGGGTACGATCGGACAGTTCCAGGTCTATACGAACAACCTGATGAACTACGTCGTCTACGANNCGGAAAGCTCGCAACGCTTCTGGGTGGAGCACTGGCGGTCAATCAGGTCTACGACCAGCTCGGACTTCCAGCCCCGTGGTCGCCATCGACATTCGTGCCGTTCTACAACGCGTTTATGAAACTCGTTCTGAGCGAACAGGACCGGGACGTTCAAGAAGCACTCGGAAGCTCAGGCAAGTTCGGTTCCCCGGCGGTCCTTCAGACAGTGAAAGATGTCGGCGTAGGAGCCTACCGCGTAGGTGGCGGCCTCATCCACGGCAATAAGAAACAGGTGGACAAAGGCTTTGAACTCTTACTCCGAAACGTGCCGGTGCTCGCCTTGCCTTATGGCGGCAGGCAGGTCGCAAAGAGCCTTGAAGGTATCAAAGCGATAAACGAGGGCGGCATCAGAGACGCATCGGGGAAGATGCTGTTCAAGATCGAAGGACTCGACGAACAACTACGAACCGTGATCTTTGGCAGATATGGCTCAGTGGCAGCGCAGGACTATTTGAAACAGATGGAAGAGAAGCGAACAACATTCTCGAAGCCCAAATCAGGCGTCAGCTTAGTCGAGTAACTCACTCACAACCCAGACAGTNNTGAATGAAATCCCCGTCAATGGAGAAGTCGGATTGAAGAACGTCCTCACTCAGCATCACGCCGACATCAAGAACGTCAAAGCCGACGTTGCCGAACTGAAAGACAGGGGCGATACTCTCTGGCGTTATACCGAAGCGATCCGGGCAAGAACGGATTTCTGGCGGGCGTGGAAACGGCTCTGCGAGAAGAGCGCGATTCTCTCC
>DMMN01000148.1 GCA_003453835.1 Bacteroidota bacterium
TGAAGCCCCCGCCGTTACGATGGGTGAGCCGCGCGCCGGGCGGATGGGGCATCATGCTGGACGATCTCGGCGCCGCTGCCTACACCATCCTGATCCTGTACGGACTGGCGGTGACAAGTCACAAGTGACAAGCGACAGGTCAAAGAGGTTCAGAACAGATTTTCGTTTCTCTTGTTGCTTGTCGCTTGTCCCTTGTCGCTGGTTACTCTTCGCATGAGGGCCTTCCTCGCCGTCGAACTTCCTGCTGACATTCGCCGCTCCCTCGCTGATCTTCAATCGCAGTTGGCCAAGACGCGCGCGGACGTGAAGTGGACCGAGGAAGAGAACCTGCACATCACCATGCGATTTCTTGGGGAGCTCACCGGGCCACAGCGGCAGGGTCTTGAGGAGATGCTGCGCCGCGCGGCCTCTCGCCATCACGCCACGACGGTCCAGTTGGACGGCCTAGGTGCTTTTCCTTCAGTCGACTCGCCCCGCGTCCTGTGGGTCGGCATCCGGGAAGGGCAGGAGGAGCTGACGAAGATCGCGCAGGAGATTGAGCAAGGAGTGACGGCGCTGGGCCTGCCGAAGGAGGATCACCAGTTTTCCGCCCACGTCACGCTCGGCCGCGTCCGCTCACCCAAGCACCGCGCCCAACTCGTCGCCGCCATGCGAGCCGTGACGTGGACGCGCCCTGAGCCGTTCATGGCCACCCACCTTACGCTCTTCCAGAGCACTCTCACCAGCGCCGGCGCCCGCTATACCCCACTCGTAAAGTTTCCTTACAGTATAAAAAAGTAATACATTTTCATATTGACACACATTTTATATATTGGTATACTCTCATTGTGAAAGGAGGTTGAACGCGATGGTCGAAACGTCTATCGTGACCACGAAAGGTCAACTGGTGATTCCGGCGCGCATCCGGCGCCGGCTTGGCATCAAGCGGGGGACGCGCGTGTGCCTGATTGAGGAAGGAGAAAAGATTGTCTTGAGACCGCTGACACCAGACTATTTTCGGAAGGCAGCCGGCATGTTGGGGACAGGCGGCAAAGTGTTGAAGGCGTTTTTGGAGGACAAGAAGAGGGAGCGTGAGCTGTGAGCGGTGCGGTGCTTGATGCGTACAGCGTGATCGCCTTTCTTGAGCACGAGCCTGGCTACGAGCAGGTGGAAAAGTTGTTGGAACATGCGGCCAGCACCGGTCGGCTGCTCCTGATGTGCACGGTTAACTGGGGCGAGGTGTACTACAACGTGATGCGTGAGACGGGTTCGTCCAAAGCCGAGGACGTCCGGAGGTTTCTGGAAACGTTGCCCATTGAGCTCGTGCCAGCCGATGTCGAGCTGGCCCGTCAAGCCGCCATCTATAAAGCCTCCCACAAAATGTCGTACGCCGATGGCTTTGCCGCCGCGCTTGCCAAGACGCGCAAAGCCACCCTGGTAACCGGCGACAAAGATTTCAAGCAAGTTGAGGGAGAGATCAAAATAATCTGGCTCGATAATCGGCTGAAACAATCTCCCGCTACTCAATCTCGCAACTAAGGGACGACACATGCCAGTCAAAGAGTGGACGAAAAAGGAAATTGTCTTGTGGGGTCTTGGGATGTGCGGTGGCACTAAGGGCTTTGTTGACACGGAGACCGTGGGGGTTTTCCTGTTTGAGCGTCACCCAGGTATCTTCGGGTTGAAGAGCCATCCTCAATACCCTGACATTGATGTTGCGCGTGTGCAGCTTGCAGATGCCAAAAGAGACAAGGGTGCTGACGATCCGGTACGCGTTATTCAAGATACCGATGACCGAAAGCGCAGAGCGCGGCAGCGTGGAGATGATNNCCGATGTGGAAGTTAAACGACGAAGGCATCCATTGGTACAACGAGAACCGTGAGGCAATCCAACGGTACATCGATTCTGTGACAAAGTTGGGAGAGCGACGGGGACGTGGTTCCATCCGTGTAAGCGCAAAACAAATTTCTGCAGCGGTGATTGAGCGCATCCGTAGGCGACCGTCTTTCGCCAAGTTTACAAGAGACCTGGAGGCCACTTATACGGAGGAGGATCTTCCGATCCTAGATTTTTTCGAAGTCTTCAATATCGATGCGCATACGCCAGAAAATCTTTTCCAATCTGCACGCACGCGCACCCTCGCGGCTGTCGAAACTGATTCGGTTGAAGATAAATACGTCATAGAGCTCTCACGGCTCTACGAACACCGGTATCGGAGCTACTATGATGAGCTGCTGGCGCAAGGAGGGTGAAAGATGCCTGGCTTGGTACTGAAAAGTGACGTGAGCAATGATCTGAAGCAAAATGCTGACCAAATTGGCAGCATAGCAAAAGCGCTCACGGAATTCGTCTGGAACTCAGTTCAGTATCAGCCCGAAGGCCAGACAGCGGAAGTGTCGGTTGTTATCACTCGCGACAGGACTGGTCGTATACACGAAGCGTCTATCGTGGACAATGGGCGGGGAATGAGTCTCGTGGACCTTCAAACATTCTTTACTATGCATGCCGAAAACCAAGACAGACTTGCAGGAAAGACGGGACGCGGACGCTTTGGCACGGGTGCCAAGGCGGCAGCTATGGCTGTCGCTGACGAAATGGTGGTCGATACAGTCAAGAGTGGCGCGCGCACTATTGCCACCCTTCACCGAGATGCTCTGAGAGCAGGTTCATCAGAAATTCCAATCCCCTCAAGCGCCACGCAGACGGACAAACCAAACGGAACGTGCGTCACACTACGCCATTTCCGGCTCAAGCGGTTTAAGGAAGAGGCCGCCAAATCCTATCTACAACGTGCCCTCGGGCGGGCTCTCCTCACACATAGGGTCACATGGAACACGGAACCATTAACATATAGCGAGCCGGCACATCGCACCGAATGGGTGTTGGAGCCACCTGAAGAATACGTATCACAGATCGGGAATGTACAGCTCTACGTTCGGCTTTCAGAGAGTTGGCTTTCAGAGTATGAGCGCGGCATCACAATCACTGCGAATGATGTTACTCACGAGTGCAACTTTCTCGGTGATCACGGGAACTCGCCATACGCTGGACGAATCTTCGGTAGTGTGGAGGCGCCTCTCCTGGAACAGGAGGACGAAGAGGGACGTCCCGCCTATACTGCCGATCGAACTATGAGGCTAAACCGAGAAAACTTGCGTGTAAACGCTCTGCTCTCATGGGTAAATGACGCGACCGGAGACATTATTAAGGCCCTCGAGACAGAGGAGAAAGCCCAACAGGACCGTGCTCGTCAAGAGCAGTTGCGCAAGACTGCGAAGACGATTGAGGATGCGCTCAACCGGCGACTTGCACATGCTTTCGAGAGCATGGAGCGCAAAATAAATTTGAAGGTAACTGCTAATCCATCCCTGCTAGGTCTTGAGGTTCAAAACTCCGATCTTTCCACAAGTGTTGAGGTTTCTGGTGGTGACGAAGGTGAGCAAGAGTATATCCGCGACGACAAAGGAGATTTACGATGGCGGGACGCTGCGGAGAATGAGAAGCCTAACTTTAAAGTACGTGAAAACGAGCACGGTCCTGGGCCGGGCCTAGGAACTGGTCCTGGTCCTGAAGACGATAAAGAAGCCAACGCCGTTCAGGAGGATCAGGGAGAAAAAGGTGCAAAACCACGTGACACGCAGCAGGGCAACCGAAAGAAACTACAGCCTAGGGGCAGTTTTCGTGTGATCCCAAAGGCGATGGGTCCGGATGCCCCACGCGCGTACTACGCGGCAGCCTACATAACGATCTACGTAAATACTGACCATCCCCAGATTGCAGCAACCGGAAATGAAAGTAGTGTCGAATTCAAGATTCTCCTTGCTGAGTGTGCAGCAAGCGAATTCGCGCTGGCTCTTACGGCCATGCGAATCGAAAATGGTGACCCAGACATAGATCCGAATCAATGGCCAACAATCATCACGGCCATCCGACGTGAAGAGAGCGAAACGGGTGCTGAGCTCGCTCAAGCTATTATCAACTATAAGATGGGAGTGATGTGAGTAACAAGGCGCAGGAAAACGGAACTGAATTCCTCTAACCTGACCGGTAGGTAGGTATTTATGTGTTTGCGGCGTGGCGGCGGAGGAGGTCGAGGGCGAGTTGGGCGGCTTGGGATTTGATCGCGAGGCGGTCGCCGTGAAACTGGTACCGCTTCACCACCGTGCCTCGACGGTCGGACACCGCCATGTAGACCAGCCCCACCGGTTTGCGCGGCGTGCCTCCTCCGGGGCCCGCGATGCCGGTGATCGCAAGTCCCAAGTCACTTCCAGCGCAGCGCCGAACCCCGCGAGCCATCGCGCTGGCGACCTGAGCACTCACGGCGCCGTAGCGCTTCAAGGTCGCCTCGGGCACCCCTAACAGCTCCTGCTTGACCCGGTTGTGGTAGGCCACGACCGACATGATCAGGTACCGGGAGCTGCCCGGCACATCCGTCAGGTGATCAGACACGAGCCCTCCGGTGCACGACTCGGCCACGGCGAGGGTCAGGCGGTTCCGGGTCAACGTCTTGCCGATGACGTCCTCCAGCGTTTGGTCATCCTGCCCATAGATCGCTTCACCCAGGTGGTGCCGCAGCGCGCGTTCGACACGATTGAGGTGGCGGCGCGCCGAGGGCAGGGATCCGCCGGTGACCGTCAGCCGAACGTCGACCGCCAGCAGGTTCGGATACAACCCCACCTGCATGACGCGAGGAATCCTGACGGCTCGCAGGGCTTCTTGAATCTGCAGCTCAACGAGCCCAACGGTTCTCAG
>DMMN01000239.1 GCA_003453835.1 Bacteroidota bacterium
GGGTATTGGTGAAGCCCTCCACGAATCGCTTTCGTTTACGACATCGAAAGGGAAATCACCGGATGGGAGCGTTACTCCCGCGGGATTGCCCCAAAGTTCCTCCCTTCTCCACTACAAAATCCCGACCGCCCTCGAATGTCCGAAGATTCAAACGTTCATCGTTGAAACAATGGATCCTGAAGGGCCGCTCGGAGCCAAAGAGGCCGGAGAAGGACCTCTGCTTGCAGTCGCACCGGCAATCGCCAATGCCATATATGATGCCACCGGCGCAGGGGTCAACGCGATCCCGGTAACACCAGAATACCTTCTCCGGCTTCTTGAGCGGCAGCAGCACTCACGATCGCAAGAAGATTCGTCCCACAAAGTCGAAGAAGAGGAGCCGGCGGTAAGATGATTCCCATGCCGAAATTTGAACTCAGTTCTCCCGGGACTCTTGCGGAAGTCGTGGCGGCGACGGCTCGCGCGAACGGCGGAGTAAGCATTCTTGCCGGGGGCACCGACCTGATTGTGCATGTCAAACACGGTCTGCGAAAGCCGGAGCACCTCGTGTGGCTCGGGAAAGTGACGGAATTGCGAACCTTTTCATTCTCTCCCGAACTTGGTTTGCGGATCGGAGCCATGTGTACGCTCGACGAGATTGCTACTTCACCAGCCCTTCGGCAGTATTATCCGGAGATAGCGGAAGCGGCCCGTTCGGTTGCATCCCCTGCGATAAGGAACCGCGCCACGGTGGGCGGCAACCTCTGCCAGGATACGCGCTGCTTCTATTACAATCAGTCGGAGTCCTGGCGAAGTGCATTGGGAGGCTGCATCAAAGGGGAACTTCCATCAGCAGCGAATAACTCAATCTGCCATGCGACACCGGGCCTTGCAAAGTGCGCCGCCGCCTTCTGCTCAGATCTTGCACCGCTTCTTATCGCTCTGGGCGCCTCTGTCAATCTCCTAAACCAGAATGGTGCGCGCACAATCGGACTTGCTGAGCTGTACCGAGATGACGGCGCCAATCATCTCGCGCTGAAGTCCGGGGAGGTCATCACCGAAGTTTTGATTCCGGCTACACAGCCAAATCAGTTTACTGCATTCAGGAAATTACGCGATCGACGTGCAATTGACTTTGCCCTCGTGAATGTAGGCCTGAATGTTGCACTGGATTCGGATCTCATCTGCCGGAATGTGAAGATCGTTATCGGCGCTGTTCAGAGCGTGCCGGTAGAAGTTCAGACCGTAGGAGCGATTCTCAAGGACCAAAGACTCACGACCGAACTCATTCATCGTGCGGCTGAGGAGGCCGCCTCGGTCGTGACGCCGGTTCCCAATGTTGGTGCGACAGTCGGCTATAGAAAGAGGATGGCGAGAGTTCTGGTCGAACGCGCTTTGCTGGAAGTCCGTTCGAGAAGCTCAAAAGCAATGTGAGATCGGATCGCGGGCTATGGAACAAAGCCTTCACCACGATTCGCTTCAAGAATCCCCGTTGCCTGACGTAGAACGCCTCCCGGGCAGACCGGTATCGTTCTTGTTGGGAACCGACCGTCACGTTGATGAAGGGACGGCCGATCAGGAGAAACGCGTTGCAATGACGCCGCAACAAACGAGGAGACTTAGGGACTGGCTTGAACGCGCAGGCCTTCAACCGACATTCTACGTTGTCAGCGGTGCAGGGACAGATGCCGGCTATCTTGACAGCGACTACAGGCAATCCGGTGCTACGATTGTCCGTGAGAATGAGCTCGGCTCCCTTTCTCCGACACCGGATGTTGTGCACGCGTTAAAAGAGCCTTGTCCGTACGAGACCACAATTCCGGGCCCCTTCATGCGCATCGGAGCGCTCCACGTCGGCGCGTTTCATCCGTCATGTGGATGCGCAGCCCTTCTCAGGAAGAGAAACTTTGCCGCCATGTTCGACGGGTCGGCAATTGGCGGCTACTCGTGCAGGGTCACCGGCGGTTTCCAGGCACCGTTGCGCTGTAGCATGTCCGTGTTTGCCGGCAAGATCGCGGCAGACTACGTGAACCAACACCTCGATGGAAATGAACGAGTGGTAATCCTGGGCGGCGGGGTTGTGGGGGTTTCAGTGCTGCAACGGCTGCTTCAAAATGAAAACCATCAATACTCGGAGATCGTGTTGATCGAGGCCGATGCCGACCGGTGCGAGCATTTGCGGCTTCTGTTCAGGGGGAATGCCGGGATTCAGGTGCGGCATTCTCGTAAGATAGACGGCGCAGATCTGCAGGACGCGGCCGGATTGGTCCTTGCTGCTTTTCGTCCCGGGAACAAGGCGCCCAAAGTGATTGATCTTCCGTCACTCCGAAAGATGCGGAATGGCTCAATTATCGTCGACGTCTCGATCGACGAAGGCGGGTCAATACTGACGCCGGATGGGAAGACGACGGAACAGGCTATTGCCGAGTTGGGAATGAACCATCTTTATGTGGCGGACACCCATATGCCGAGACGGTATCCACGTGAGGCTTCCGAGGCGCATGGACGCGCCGTGCTGCCGTATCTTTCCGTGCTCCTGTACCTCGCCGCAAAAACGGGCGGCGCTGCTCAGGCGGTTCACTACATCCTCACAGCGGATTGCGGCACGGCGAAGCAAAGCTATTTTCAATTGCTGATGTGTGATCTCAAAAACGGTCTCATCTTCAGCGGGCCCTCACCGGTGGGTCTGAGCAAAAGGCTCGTGAAGGGGAAACAACAGGTCATGGAATTCCTCAACCAGTACGATATTCCATCTGAAGTCTTTTAGCGGGATGAGCCACTAAGATACAAAGCATGATAAAACGCCAAAGAATCAAGAGCTTTTCTTCGTGCCTTGGCGTCTTTGTGGCAAAGCACTTTGTTTTCGTCCGAGCTTTTGGTACCTCATATTAGCATCAGCGGACAATCATGAACAAAATCGCAGTCATTCCGGGAGACGGCATCGGGGTAGAAGTAACGAGAGAAGCCGTCAACGTGCTTGAGCTTCTCAATAAAAAGTTTTTGCTCGACCTCCAACTTGTTCAGTTTGATTACGGAGCCGAGAAGTACCTGAAGACGGGCATCTCCATGCCGAAGGAACAGCTTGAGGATTTCCGGCATAACTACGCCGCGATTTTTCTTGGAGCGCTCGGAGACGCGCGAGTACCGGACATGGCGCACGCCCGCGACATCTTGTTTGGAATGAGATTTGGTCTTGACCAGTATGTCAACCTGCGCCCTGTGAAGTTGTTCGACGAGCGGCTCTGTCCGCTGAAAGGGAAAACCGCCAACGACGTTGACTTTGTCGTGTTTCGGGAGAATACCGAGGGCTTGTATGTCGGGACGGGTGGTTTTTTCAAGAAGGGGACAGCGGATGAAGTGGCCATTCAGGAAAGCGTGAATACGTACAAGGGGGTCGAGCGGATCATCCGCCACGCGTTTGAGTACGCGAAAGCGCGCGGACTCACAAAGGTCACCATGAGCGACAAGAGCAACGCGCTCCGATTTGAAGGCGATCTCTGGCAGCGCGTGTTCAGGCAACTCGGCGAAGAATTTCCTGACATAGAAAAGGAGCATTGGTACATCGATGCACTGGCAATGCAGATGATCAAGCGCCCCGAGCAGTTTCAGGTGATCGTAACGAATAACATGTTTGGCGACATCATCACCGACATCGGTGCTCAGTTGCAGGGTGGATTGGGGATGGCGGCTTCCGGCAACATCAATCCGAACGGGGTTTGTATGTTCGAACCCGTGCATGGGTCGGCGCCCAAGTATGCCGGCAAGAATGTCGCGAATCCCTTCGGCGCCATCTTGACGGCTGGTTTGATGCTGGAACATCTTGGCTTTCAGAAGCAAGCTCAGCTCATTGAGACGGCAGTCCGGAAGGCCGTCAAGGAAAACAAGACAACCAGGGATATCGGCGGAACTCTTGGCACCGCTGAGGCGGGCTCCGCTGTCTGCGAGTTCCTTGAGACTTTGTGGTCCGATTGATACATCAGGATTTGTTCCGCAAGAGTGCAAGGTAGATATCGCAAGAGTTCTTGTTGAGAGCGAGACTGGAGAAACGCACCATGGGAATGACGATAACCGAAAAAATCTTTGCCGCACACGCCGGACGAGAGTCTGTCAGGGCAGGCGAGCTTGTGTATGCGAACATCGACCTTGTGATGGGGACGGACGTGACCGTGCCGTTAGCGATCGAAGTCTTCAAACGGATTGGAGCAGAGCGACTGTTTGACAGCACCAAGATCGCGTTGGTCAACGATCATTTTGTGCCGGCCAAAGATATTCAGGCGGCGGGCCTTTCGAAGGCGATGCGTGAATTCGCTGTTCAGTATGGCGTGAAAAACTATTTC
>DMMN01000201.1 GCA_003453835.1 Bacteroidota bacterium
TGGTTTACGCGCTGCTTTTTGTGCGCCATACGCCGGCTCCGCCTGCGGGCGATCGCAGTGCAGAGAGGCCCGGATTGTATTGTTCTGGATCTACCCTTTTCGTGCAGTCGTACGGTTGTAAGGAAACATGAGTAACAATCCACTAGTTTGGGGTGGGTGAACTCGTGGAAGAGCGAAGGGAGGAGTGGAGATGAAGTCTCATTCGATCGGCTCGCCGCCGTTAAACGTAATGGCGGAGATCTTATGCAGCTCCGTTACGCTGTAGATTCTTCCTTCGAGCGACTGAAGGGCAGACGTGGGGATATCTATTCTGAAGAAAGGATATAAAGATGTCAAACCGAGGCGTCCGACTGAAGGCCGTAGCATGTCAGGATGATTCGTTCGAAGTACGCTGCGTATGGTCGCAGCCAGTCTTCGGTGTTGATAGCCTGGAGAAGGTTGTAGAGATCTTGCTTAAGGCGAAAGATGGTTGCAGATCGTTGAAGCTGCTCCATAGTCGTGTCGCGGAAATCAACCCGTGCCGAATATGTTCTTGCCTGCGGATTAATTCGCACGTGCGACATATTCCCGTAGAAATCATGAGTTGATCGTTTGAAAGAGTTGATTTTCCAGGAGTCGGAGAGATCGACAACCTGGCCGGCTTTGAGGTTCTCCAAATCGTGTTCAAGATGGATAGCTCGGATCGGTTTTCGCTGTAAGGCAAGCGCCTCCTCCCGCAATCGCCTCAACTCTTCTTCGCTTCTGAACTCTTGCTTCTTCGACGGCTCGCGCAGCGTTTTGCCGGTCTGTTCTTTGTGGATCTCAATGATCTTTTTCCGTTCGAGCTCCTCGTCGACGAGAAACTCCTGAGAGGCAATCCGCCGAAAGAGAATCGCTCTTTGTGCAAAATCCACCACACTCCCCGCATCCGCTGCCTCCTTGGCAGAGAACAGCATGCCGCCGCCGATGCCGATGAACAAAATGACGAAGAGGTTCTTCAGGTCACGCGAGGCAAAGACATCAACGATAAGATAGACCGTCCAGCCAGCCAATCCGAATGCAGAGAGGAAAAAGATCCAGGAAAGCAAGCCGGAGAGAAAGACCCCCCACTCCGGGAAATCTCTCGAAGGCGCAAACTGCCTCACGTGGCGGAGAGCCAGGAACGAGCCGACGAGGGCGAAAAGAAGGGCGGCGGTTGTGTTCAATGAGTGTCTTCCGGCGATCGAAACGTCTGGACGACAGCCAGACGCACCTTTCTATTCGATACCCACCTTCTTGAGTGCGGCTCGCAGTTCCGTCTCGCTCCTCATCCCAACAAAATGGCTGCTGATTACTCCGGCTTTGTCAAGAATGAAGACGGTTGGAATTGCGTTCACCCGGTACGATCGGGCAACGCCGCGCTGTGTATCACTCAGCGTGACAAATGTGTAGCGATTCTCTTGAAGAAACTTCCGAGCCAGGCCGCGATCCTCATCGTTAATACCTGCAACAACAAGGCCCTTACCCTTGAATTCCTTGTGAAGCTTCTCGATGTGGGGGAGCTCGATCCTGCATGGACCGCACCAGGTGGCCCAGAAATCGAGGAGAACAACTTTGCCCCGCATCCTTGTAAGCTCAAAATCATTTTCCTCCAGATCCTTCAAGATAAACGGAGGCGCCATCGTTCCCGCAAGGTTGGTCCGGGTTGTCTCCGAGCCGAATTCCTCAACCTCTTTCCAGTCAGACGGCGGTGCAAAAACAAATAGTATGTCTGGAACGTGCTCGTTCGTTCTTAGGACGAAGAATTGCTGTGTGATGTCGACCTCGGTAAGATCTCCGGATCGCGGATTGAAATCGATGCGGTTGAAGGAAACTTGAACGGGAAGTTGGCGCGCTTTGTCGATCCACATTGTCAGGGGGGATTGATCATAGCTGGTCGTTTCGCTTGCCGGCCGCACCACGTCAAGTGCGAGGACGGTGCACTCCACGGGTGATCCACTGATATCGATCTTCTCTTCCCTCATGATCTTTGCGACGGCTAATCTGTCAATGGGTATCGTGAGTGCGTTTGCGATGGTGGTCATTGTGCCCTGCACTTCGGATGATGAGGTCATCATGCCTAGGTGCTCTTTGTCATCCGGAACCGGCGCTGCGGCGCTCTTCTTGTATTGTCTCGAAGTGGAATTTCCTGTCCAAAGGGTTTGTCCATCGAAAATGGTAAGAGATGTCAGCTCTCCGGATGGCCGTTTCGCCTCAATCCTTATCTTGTCCGGCCGCCTCATCGCCATCACATGGTCTATCTCCGAGGATCCTCGTGCAAACCCCGTTTTTCTGAGGGTCGTGGATCGTCTCTCTGCATACAATGAGCGCAAGGAACTAAATGTCTCGTTCACGCCCTTGAGCAGGTTGATTGCCTTTGGGTGCAACTCTTTCAGACGAGTAGAGGACCTCGCGTCCTTAAAGCGCTGAAATTCCTGTCGCTTGGCGGCAATCTCATTCTCGCGCGCCTTTCGAGCAACTTCCTGTACAAGTTTCATCTCGATCGCAAACAGAGAATCAGGCCGAAGTGCCTCGACGACTATGTTTAATACCCGTAAGTCGGAGGCATACAACGTGAGCGCCTCGTCGATGCGAACCCGGACCTTCTCCGGTTCACGCCGCCCGGCCGACCCGTACGACTTCAGAAGACCTTTGTACGCCCGACCAATATAGTCTATCGATGTATTGAAGTTGAACGATTTCCCCGACGCTTCCATCTTATACATCTCATGGATGACCGGGAATGCGTCGTCATATCGTTCGAGGGTAAGGCAAGCCAGGGCACGATGGTTTCGCACCAACTCGGTGGCCGGTTTGATTGCCTCAGCCCGATCGAGGAGTCCAAGGGCTTCTTGCGCCGTCTCTTTCTTGCTCCACAATGTAGAGGCAAGGCCGATGTACCCCCAATAATACTTTGGATTAAGCTGGATGGATCGTCGGAGATACAGTCGCATTGAATCCACTTGTTCCCGGAGCACTCTCGAGTACAAGTACGCGTATACCGCATTGTGTGGATAGCCCTGAACGCGGTCAAGGTACCACGCGGTAATCTCGCCGGCGTTCGTGCCCTGACGTTTCACATCCTGATAGACTCGATGTGCCTCAGTGGAGAGTGAATCAAGCTTTAAGGCCTGTTCGGCTTTTTCCGCGGCGGCCTGGAAATCTCTTGCGTCGAACTTCTCTTGAGCTTCCTTGCAGAGTTGTTCAAGTCTGGATTGAGCAACGACGAGTTGAGTAACGGCTGCCAACAGAAGAATTGCGGTACGACGCATTGAGCTCATCATATGCCCTCCTATTCCTGAGGCCCGCCCCGGAGTCGCTTGTTTTCCTCTTTCAGACTCTTGATGGTCTCCTCTGCCAGACGCCTCTCTTCGGTCAGTCTTACAACGGGGAGTATCAAACCGCAGAGGATAATCGGCATCAGCACATACGTGGGATCGAAAAGAGTATTCTCGTTGTCGAACAGCCAGATGCTCAGCCAGATTGTAGCAACGAACAGAACAACGGAGAGCGCGAGGACAAAAGTTCCCCGGAATCTGTAACTCAAGGCAGCCAGGAAGATGATAAGAAAGAGAATAAGCAGCAGGTCCCATTCGTTGGATCGAGTAACGTAGTTCTGCTCCATGATCGCCGCAATGATCTGTGCATAGCGCCAACCGAAGCTTTGTTGATACGACCAGAAAGGGGAAAGGTCTCCCCAATCGATAACGACCATCTTGTCTTTGTAATAAGCCCATGCGGAGTCCGGGTGATTCACCGAATCCCGTGTCCAACTTTGAAAGGAGAGAGAATCGGATCCAATATCTGCGTAGGCGCTTACCCCACGTCGATAATCCGGCGTGAAATTGTACTTGAGATACACATAGCCGTCGCCCGCAACCGGAATCTGACGATCCCCAAAGAGAACAGTGTAAGACGTCTGTGGGATGGAAAGGGAATCCGAATAGCCCCAATATTTCTTCAGGACTTGCAGCGAGACGTCGGGAAGCGTGTCGCCGATGTGAAAATCCCTGAAACGGTAGGGGACAAATCTCAGGAGAACGCCCATCGGAGCGCTTCGTATGGTTGAAACGCCCCACGTGATCGGGATGCGACGAAACGCGGGATGCTGTGCCCACCAATTTTTCGGATCATCGAGCCGAGAATCCGTTGCGTCGAAATAGTTGTTGGGCGTCTTCTCCTGATCGGCAAAAACCACAATCCCCGTCTTTTGGAGTTGTTCAAGGAGCGCCTGTACTTTGGCGGTAACGCCGCCCTTCTCCGTTAGGGGAACCATGACAACTTTGGCACCGGCTTTCTTGAGGCGATCGACGATCTGAAGGCAATGCTTAAGGTATGTTTCGGGCAACGACTGCGCCCAAAGGTGTAAGGGAACAATCGGCTTCTCCTGCAGCTTCATGAACGTCCCTCCCCAACGGTAGCGATTCGTGGCGCCGATGTTGATTGTCTTGAGTTCCAGCGAGTGAAGAAGACGGAAATTGAGGGCAAGGACGGAGGCGATAAAGATGAGCAGACTCCAGAGAAAGAGTCGCAGAACGAGCGTGGCTCTCATGAGGGCAACCGGTTGGTGTGCATGCTTTCTCTAAGAGGTCTCTCTAGACCAGTCTGGAATTCGACATTCCGACTTCGGGTTTGCAGAAAT
>DMMN01000253.1 GCA_003453835.1 Bacteroidota bacterium
GAAGAGCCTGGCATGCACGGGATGTCATCGGATTGACGGATTCTCCACTCAGGATCAGACAGCGCCCACTCTCACTGGAGTCGGAAGCAAGGTAAGCCGGAAATGGCTTGTGCGATGGCTCAAGAACCCGCGAGCCGTACAGTCGAACGCGACGATGCCGACGTATCAACTCAGCGATGAACATCTTAATGCCCTTGCGTCCTACTTGATGTCCTTTGCTGACAGTTCTGTTCTTCGCGCACGTGATCCGTTACCGGGAAACGGCGAGCTTGGAGGAAATCTTCTGCGGGAGGCGCGTTGCATCAGTTGCCATCCGTTCAACGGAACCGGCGGTCATCTCGCTCCTGACCTGGGAAAGATCGGGAACAAGGTGAGCAAGAAATGGCTCGCGCGTATGTTGCAGGACCCGATGCGATTTCAGCCCAACACGACGATGCCGCACTTCAATCTCGCACCAGGTGATCGGAGCAATCTTGTTGAACACCTCTTTGAGGAATATACTGATTATGAGATTCGTGATGAAGACGACAAACATCCGGCAGAGCCTTCTGGGACGGACGACTTGGAGAACGTCGAGCTTGGCCGAAGGATCTTTAAGGAGCTACGTTGTGCAAACTGTCATGCCTACGAGGGAGAGCAAGAGTGGCTGCAACTCGGGCCGGTTCTTACAACAGTGGGAGAGAAGAGAATGGATGACGTCGATCTTGGAACGAGCAGGATCGATCGGACGCTTCCTGAATACATCTATGCCAAGATAAGGGAACCACAGCGCTTCGCCACATCGAACAATCTGATGAAGATGCCCGCTTATCATCTCACTGATGAGCAGGCAAAAGACCTCACCATTGCGCTGTTGAGCTTCGACTCCAGAAAGGTGAAATCAGAACAGTACCTGGTAAGAAGATTGGAAGAGAGGCTCTATAAACCTGCAGGAGAGTTCGGTGCCTTGTTGGAAAAATATCAGTGCTACTCCTGTCATCGGATAAATGGCCGGGGATATAACCTCGCATACGACCTGTCGATGGAAGGAAGTCGAGTCCAACGCAAATGGTTGTATGACTACCTGATGGTTTCCTATTCCATCAGACCAATTCTCGTGGAACGGATGCCGGTGTTTCGGTTTTCCCCGCACGAAGCCGCAGTTCTTACCGATGGAATTATGGAGCAGTATGTCCGTGGTGATCTGCCAAGAATACGCAACACGGAATTGACACCCCAGAAGGTGAAGGCCGGGGAGCAGCTCTTCCACAACAAAGGGTGCATGGCGTGCCACATTGTCGGCGAAAAGGGCGGCTACGTCGGTCCGAGCTTCACCATTGGCGCGAAGGCTGGTGATAAACTGCAGGCAGGCTGGGTCTACACGTGGTTGAAGAACCCGCAGGCTATTGTCCCCGAGGTGATCGAACCGAACTACAATCTCTCCGATGAGGAGGCAATGGCGTTGACGGCGTATATCATGAGCATGAGAACAAATCGCCTTGCTGGAAGTCCTTATTAAGGATAAGATCCCCAAATGAAGATTAGCGGCAAGAATATTACGAGAAAGAAACATTCATCCGTTCTGAGATTGGTTTACACACTCGGGAGAATCAGCATTCTGAAGGTGTCCTTGACGTTGTGTGTGGGCTGTGTGAATCCCGACAGCTCAACATCCGAAGCAAACGATTCAACGCGGACATTCCGTGAGCTTGTGGAGGATGCGAAAGCGACTGCCCGGTCGGCTAGGGAAGAACGTGCCGGCTTTGCCCTGTACACGAAATACTGCCAGGTCTGTCATGGCGTCGAGGGCGACGGAAAGGGTTTCAACGCCTTCAACCTGCAGGACTCTTTCGGCATCCAGCCGGCGGACTTCACCGATAGCGCCAGTGCGGCAACTCGCGCGGATAGCAGAACGTTCCTGATTATTTCAGAAGGGGGCACAGCAGTTGAGAAAAGCCAGTACATGCCGCCGTGGGAGGGGACGTTAAGCTCCGAAGAAATCGAGAACACGGCGACATACATTAGACAGTTTTCCCGATCGAAGTCGAGAAAGGAGTAGCCCTACAGAGAGACTCTTAGCTGATCCTTGACGAATTGTTCAATGGAAGGAGGATGCCATGACGGTGGTAAGGAGAACGGGGGTACAAGCGGGGGCAGGAGTTTGCTTTGTCGCCGGTTTAATGCTCTTCTTGGCTGAAACGCGTTCGACAGGTGAGGCCCTTGAGAGGTTCAGGCTCATCATTGCACTTACAGAGTTGACCATACTGGGTATCGTACTCATGGCGCTCGCTGCAATCACTGCGGCAGCCCTTTTTGTTTTCGGAAGAAGAAAGCCTGAGTAATCATTTCGTGGTCGATCGCGTCAAGACTATCAACTCCGAACCTCTGAGCTCGGCTATTCCCTGCCCTGCTCTGCGCCCGGTGGCACCAAAGCTGTTCGGTCTAGGAACCACATCACAATCAATCATCCATCCACAAGCCTTACTTTCCGGGAGGATTTATGAAAACGATCACTTCTGTTTTCGCTGTAGCCCTGCTGTTGACGGTTGTTGTGACAGAAGACGCTTCTGGCATTCCGTCGTTCTCGCGCAAATACAAGACAAGCTGCAGTACGTGTCACTACGCTGCTCCCATGCTCAATGGCTTTGGAAAAGCATTCAAGAACAACGGATATCGATATCCAGCCGGAACGGATCCTGAAATGACAAAAGAGGAGCCCGTCAGCTTAGGATCGGAAGGTTACAAAAGAGTCTGGCCCGACGCCGTCTGGCCATCCGACATTCCCGGAACATCCCCGCTCGGCATCTGGGCAATCGGTCGATTCAACTATGCCGCCATGGAGAATGTGAAATGGAGCTTGGAGGTGCCGCACGAGCTTACNNTAAAACTTCTCCTTCTTCGGAGAGCTGGAAGTCGAGAATGAAAACAACGAAACCGAAATTGCATTCCCGTTCGCACTGCAATATGATTTCAGTCCCGGCTTGCATATTCGGGCAGGAATGGTGAGTGCCGATCCAACACCCACACATCTGAGACTGACGCGGAATCACTACAACATGGCGAGCTTTCGGAGTCGTAACGGATGGCGGTTTCGCGATGATCATTCGGGACTCGAGCTTTGGGGCGCCGGCAACGGTTCGGGAGATCGCGGGGGATTCACCTATCGCCTGGGTATGNNTGTGAACGGGCAGGGACTCACCGACATGAACTCAGCAAAAGATTTCTATGGCAAAGCAACGTACAAATTAGGAGGACTCGGTGAAATCGGAGGGACGGAGGGGGCCGAGAGTCAGACGTCGGAGTTCTATATCGACAACTCTCTGACACTCGGAGCTTTCTTCTACAAGGGTACGGCCTCGAAGGCAAATACAAAGGACGAGGACTTCACGGTGCTTGGTGGGGATGTGGATTTATGGTATCAACGCTTCATCGTGAACGGCGCCCTGATGCTGATGAATTCAACGATCGATAAAACCGCAGATAGAAAGTCGATGGTGTACTATGTCCAGGGGAACTATGTCATCTACCCGTGGCTGATCGGCCTCGTTCGGTACGAATGGGAGGATCGAGATACCGATTCGGATCTAGTCAAGCCGGTGAATAGTCTCATCCCCGGCGTCACCGTCATGGCTCGGGCTAACGTGAAGCTGGTCTTTGAGTTTAAGAAGTTTCTGGACGAAGCAAACGAGAAGAAGGATACGTTTGGTCTACAGATCAATTTTGGTATTTGATGAAGGTTGGAAGGGGGATAAAGGTGGTGACGAAGCTGATGGGGAGAATCGGCTAACGCCGGCTAAGCGAAGGTAAGGACCGCGGACGGGTCCAAACGACATCAGCCGTCATGGCAGCAGCTCGTAAGCCCCTGGAATTCGAGGCGCGAGGTTGCCAACTAGTCCTTTCAGGAGGGCACAACAATGGATACGATAACATTCTGGCTACGCCTGTTCCATATTCTCTTCGGCACGTTATGGCAGGGACTGTCTTCTTCACCGCTCTGTTTTTGGAGCCGCGGTTGAAACGTCTCGGCCCAGGCATCCAGAACCCGGTGATGAACTCCCTGATGCCGGTGGTAACACCTGCGATGATAGTGAGTTCTCTTATCGTCATAGGAACGGGGGTAGCCCTCGCACTTATGGTGTGGGGTTCTCTCGATACCCTTTTCACAACCACATCGGGCTGGATTCTACTGATTGGATTTCTCGCTACTCTCGCTTCTGCGGGCGTGGGATTTGGTGTTCTTGCGCCGACAGGCATGCGTTTGGGAAAACTCAACAAGAGCTTGGAAGGACGAGAGCCCAGTCCGGAAGAAACAAGTCAATTGATCAAACTGAACGCACGAATTCAGACGATGAGCCGAACGAGCTTCGCGTTTATGGTGATTGCGGTTGGGGCAATGGGTTTCCTCCGCTACCTATAGCGGCTTATTCGATCCGGAAACACGCGGGCTCTCTTTACGCCGCGCAACAACAATAGAAGCTACACTTACTGGGCAATGCCAGAACAACTCACATTCGTCAACCTTGAATGGCTTGACTCGAATTTTCCCTGCATGGCAGCATGCCCCGTGCATACCGAGGCTGGGCGGTATGTTGCGCTCATCGAAGAGGAACGTTATCGGGAGGCCTATCACGTCGCCCGACGTCCAAATCCATTTGCCTCGATCTGCGGCCGGATTTGTGCAGCACCGTGCGAACCGGCATGTCGACGCGGGAAGCTCGACCAGCCCGTCGCCATCCGCGCTCTAAAACGATTCACCTGCGAGCGCTTCGGTGTTGAGAGCATGGTCGATTTGGAGAGACTGAAAGAAGTTCTTGGCAAGACCGTGAAGAAGAATGGGATCAAGGTGGCTGTGATTGGAGCGGGCCCGGCGGGACTTTCTTGCGCACACGATCTCGCTTTGCTCGGCTATCAAGTTACGGTTTTTGAAGNNCCTTGGCGTTCCTGAGTATCGCCTCCCCCGCGAGTTAATACGCCTTGAGGTCAACGCCATCCTCAGTCTCGGTGTTGAACTCAGACTTAACGCCGCCGTTGGTCGTGATTTTTCCCTCACAGATCTTAGACAGGAGGGATTTGAGGCCTTTTTCATCTCGATTGGTGCACACAAGAGTCGCGACCTCCAGATCGAAGGGTTGGAACTCGACGGCGTTCTCCGTGCCGTAGATTTCCTCCTCAACGTCAATCTCGGCTACCGAGTCGAGCTCGGAGACAAGGTTATCGTCATCGGCGGCGGCAATGTAGCCATTGATGTTGCACGGACTGCTGCACGCCAAGAACGAGTGGAAGTCGGACATGTCACAGAAGTCGCTGAGGCACTGGATGTTGCCCGGTCCGCCGTGCGGTTCGGAGCAAAGGAAGTTCACCTCGTGTGCCTTGAGGATTGGAACGAAATGCCGNNCCCAAAGAAGAGATTTCCGAAGCATTGGAAGAGCGGATTGAGATTCACCCTCGCAAGGGGCCGAACAGGATTATTGGAAGGGATGGAAAGGTTGCGGGACTCGAGACCGTCGATTGCGCCTCGGTTTTTGATGAGCTGGGGAGATTCAATCCGAAGTTTGCTCCGCTCTCAGAGCGGGTAATGGCAGCAGACACCGTTATCATGGCAATCGGTCAAACGTCCGACCTCTCCTGGATCCATCCTGAGGACGGAATTGAGATCACTCCGCGCAACACGATCAAGGTTAATTCAGCTACTCTTGCCACGACTGCGCCAGGGGTTTTCGCGGGAGGGGATGTCTCTTTCGGCCCCCGCAATGCAATCGATGCGATCGCCAACGGGAAGAAAGCTGCACGATCGATCCACGAGTATATCTTTGGAAAGAAGATCGAAGGGATTGAACTCGATCTCAGGGAACGGGAGGTAGAGCTGATCGTTCACGATACGAAGAAGGACAGGCGGGAGTGGGGATATGAGAAGACGCAACGTGTTCCTGTCCCTACTCTGGCGATAGACAGGCGGATCGGAGTGGCTCACGTCGAGTTGGGATATTCGGAAACACAGGCGATCGAAGAATCCTCGCGCTGCCTGCATTGCTGGGTTAACACGATCTTCGAGCCAAAGGGAGAAGAAACTGGAACAGAGTGTATTCTCTGTGGTGGCTGCGTGGATATTTGTCCTGAACACTGCATCGATCTTGTCGCGCTCGATCGACTCGAAACGGATGATTCGCTTCTCGCCGAGCTAGAGAGCGAGTATGACGTTATGATAAGAGGGGAAACTGAGAGGATGGTCGGCTCCGTGATGATCAAAGACGAGGAGCGGTGCATTCGATGCGGTTTGTGTGCGATGCGATGTCCTGTTGGTTGCATTACGATGGAGGAATATACTACATCGGAGACATACCGAATCTGAGGGAGGAACCACGATGCTTGACGATCCACTGAACGAAGAATCGGGGAACACGCTGCTGACGCGCCGTTATTTCTTGGAGGCAATCGGCGGAGGAGCCATCGGAATCGCAGCCGCCGGAAGCGCGATGTTGACGGCGCAATTTCTTTCGCCCAATGTTTTGCGGGAGCCGTCGCTGAGATTCAAAGCCGGACCGACAGAGAATTTTCCTCCGGATAGCGTCACTCTGCAGAAGGAACAGAAAGTCTTCATTGTCCGACCCAAAGAAGGACACTTCTACGCAATGTCCGCCGTCTGCACGCACCTCGGCTGCATCACAAATTGGAAGACGGAAGAAGGGATTGTCGCATGTCCTTGCCACGGGAGCAGATTCGACAGCGAGGGGATCGTGCTCGATGGTCCCGCTCCCCGCTCTCTTCAACGGTTTGCCATGACGCTCGACGAGCAAGGAGAGTTGGTCGTGGACAAAGGTGTGATCGTTGGGGAGGAAGTATTTCTCAGAGTCTAAGGAGGAACTCGAAATGGAAGTCTTTGAACAATACTGGTCCGCTGTTCAGTTCAAAGTGTGTGTGAACTGTATCGACAGCGATGGGCACGGCAACTGCCGCTTGAGTGGGGAGGAAGAGTGCGGATTGAAAGCTCATTTCCCCAAGATCATCGAGGCGATCCTCTCCGTACGGGACCATAGGATTGAGCCGTACATCGAATCCCTCCGCACGAACGTGTGTGCGTCGTGCCGTCATCAAACACCCGATGGCACCTGTTCGTTTCGATCACGCCTCAACTGTGGGCTCGATCGGTATTTCCCGCTCATTATCGAGGCAGTAGAGGATATTCGGTTTGGGTCCGAAGCTCATCGCGATGCCTTTGGAGATGGACGATGAAACATGTCATGGGACGGTTGTACACCTCACAGCTCTGGCGCTCGATGTTTCGCCACGGGCTGCCCGATTCCAATCGGACGAGAGCGGAGACCATCTTCTACAACTTCTTCCTCCACATTCATCCCACCAAAGTTCGAAAGCGCTCCCTCAGGTACACCTACACGTGGGGGCTCGGCGGTCTTTCCTTCGGCCTGTTCATTGTCCTGACCGTTACCGGCGGATTGCTCATGTTGTACTATCGCCCTTCGGTACCTCAGGCGTACTGGGACATGAAGGACTTGCAGTTTGTGGTTTCGTCGGGGCAATTCCTTCGCAACATGCACCGATGGGCTGCTCATGCGATGGTGGCAATGGTGTTCCTGCACATGCTGCGGGTGTTCTACACCGGCTCGTACCGACCGCCGAAGGAGTTCAATTGGGCCGTAGGAGTTTTACTTCTTGTTCTCACAATCTTGCTCAGCTACACGGGCTATCTGCTACCGTGGGACCAGCTCGCGTTCTGGGGAATTTCCGTCGGCACAAACATGGCGCGCGCGATTCCGTTCGGACTGGGAGAGAAAATGTCCTTCCTCCTCCTCGGTGGGAACATTGTGGGGGAGAACGCGCTTGTGCGATTCTACGTGCTTCACTGCTTCATTCTTCCGGTGGCAGGATGTGTATTGATGGGTATTCATTTCTGGAGAGTCCGCAAAGACGGAGGAGTGTAGGACTTGTTGAGGAAGGCAGCCTCCGAAAACCGTGAGGAGTGATTTCTTACACACGGTCTGAAGAAAGAACCTTGAAAGGGTCTACATGCAGAAAGATCTCAGAGCTGAGGAGACATCTGATGCACGGAAGTCACCTACGCGGATTGCCTTCATGAAACACCGGATGGCAGCGCGGGTGAAGAGAGAGAGCGAAGAGATGGTGATGACCTTCCCGAACCTGGTTGTGAGGGAACTCATCGCTTTTGAAATCATGGTTATTGTGCTTGCTGTTGTTTCGCTGGTGTTCGATGCGCCGCTGGAGTGGATGGCAAATCCAGACCACACGCCGAATCCCGCCAAAGCACCGTGGTACTTTCTCGGTCTACAGGAACTGCTCCACTACTTCCCTCCGGTTGTCGGAGGTGTCATCCTCCCGGCGTTGGCGGTCATCGCGCTCATCGTCATTCCGTATTTCAAAATCAACATCAAGCGTGAAGGCTTGTGGAAAGAAAATCGTAAGCGAACACTCGTGATCTTACTCGTCTCAGTCGGAATTGTCTCCATCGTACTCTTCCTCTTCCGCGTCTACGCCATGCTCATTCCAACGGTTGCTGTGACGCTCTTCATGCTTCTGCCATATTTCTACCCCAGGGAAGATGGTGTTGTCGGCAGGCTGAGCGGCAGGCCATTGTCGTGGTGGATTATGACATGGTTTGTCGTCATCGTGATCGTTCTTACGACCATTGGTACGTTGTTCCGAGGCCCTGAGTGGAGTTGGACCTGGCCATGGAATGGAACATACTGATTGCAGATTGCGACGTGCGAATTGCGTTTCGTGAATGAGATTGTTGAACCTGACAACCGGTAGATGAACACGAAGCCATGAAGAAACTAAGACTCACATTTGCGATCTCCAGCCTGACCTTTTTGGTGATGCTTGCAATTTCTCCTTTGAAGGACTTCTTTCGCGAATGGAAATGGTATCAGTACGAGTATAACGAGTTGGTTTCTGATCTTCCTCAACGCGTTAAACCGGCAGAGATCGGCATCAAACAGCTCTGGATTCAAAAGTTGGATCGAATCGACCGGTGCGTTACCTGCCATCTCGGACTCAATGAGCCGGCGCTTCGAGAAGCCAAACAACCATTCCGGACTCATCCGAAGATCGATCACGACTATGAGGACTTCGGCTGCACGGCGTGCCATGAAGGGCAGGGTTCAGCAACAACATACAGAGAATCTGTCGGCAAAGTGGTCTTCTGGGACAAACCCGTCTTTCCCACAGAATTCATGGAAGCGTCGTGCGCCAAGTGCCACAAGGAAAGAGAAGTCCCTCACGCGCCGATTCTCACGTTAGGGCGAAAGCTCATCGAAGAGGCAAACTGTATTGCTTGTCATCAAATGAATGGCTTCGAGAAACAATGGACGCCCAGCCTCGACGGAATCGGCTCAAAGGTGAATCGCACATGGCTGGTCAACTGGCTGAAACACCCAAAGGCTTACTTCGGAAAGACGAAGATGCCCAATTTTCTTCTTACCGACGAAGAAGCCGGCATCCTCACCGACTACTTGATGACGTTCAAGAGCTTCCCCAATAATGCAGCACTGGATGGACTCCCTCCAGCCTTGGCTTCGGAGGAGGAACGAGCAAAACTCCTTGAACTCGGCTCGACGCGTTTTCGGGAAGCGCGCTGCATTAGTTGCCATCCCATCAATGGTCGTGGCGGGTACGTTGCTTCCGACCTCGGCAAAGTTGCGAGCAAAGCAACGGCGGAATGGCTCTATGGCTACATCAAGAATCCGAAGCGATTGCAGCCCGGCGTCGAGATGCCGCGGTATCGATTCAACGACATGGAACTAGCGGCAGTTGTAGCATATATCCAAAGTGAATATGTTGACTATGAAACGGCGGAACTGCCGGAACTGCCGCCTCAAATTCCAAATCCTGCCTACTTCGAGCAAGGACAAGCGCTCTTCAAGAAGTACAACTGCAGCGGATGCCATGAGCTCGGCGGGATGAAAAAGGCTGAAGAGATGGGGCCTGAGCTGAAGTTCATTGGCGGAAAGAAGCTCTACGAAATCGATTTTGGCAGTTCAAACATCGAGCAAACACTTCCTTCATATCTTGTCACGAAAATCAAGAATCCCCGAGTGTTCTCGCCCGTGATGAAGATGCCAAGCTATGAATTCACAAACGAAGAAGCTCAAGCGATCACCGTAGCAATGTTGGGCAATACGGATGAGCGAATTCCCGAGGAGCTCAAGGTTTATCCAAAGCCGCAAAGTACCTACTCCCCGCAAGGGGAATTCGGCACTCTGGTGGAGGATCTGGCTTGCTTTGGTTGCCACACCATGTTTGGACGTGGCCGACTCGTCGCAACCGACCTCACGCTTGAAGCAAGTCAGGCGCAAAAAGGATGGATCAGTGGGTATTTCAAAATACCGTACTCGCTGAGACCAATCTTGACCGAGCGGATGCCAAATCTGTTCGCGTCCGATGCCGAGATCAAGGTGATGGTTGATTACATGGAGAAAGTCTTCATAGCGGATAGTCTGGAGAGAAACATTCGAGCGGGCCGGGACGAGATTTCGAAGGGGAGAATTCTTTACTACGAAAAACACGGCTGTCAGGCCTGTCATCAGATCAATCTCAAGGGTGGATATGTTGGGCCGGCGCTCGACAACGTTGGATCTCGATTGAAGCCGGGCTGGATCTTTCACTGGCTGAAGAACCCTCAGGCATTCAAGCCTGAGTCGATTGAACCGAACAACAATCTCACCGATGAAGAAGCGGAAGCGCTGACTGCATTCTTGATGAGCTTGAAATGAACAAGAGAGAGGCACCAATGCGAGCGGGTGGATTGGCGAGACAATCGTCGTTTACGTTCCTTGCGCTTTTGCTTCTGATTGCTTGCGCCCGCCATGACGATGCGCCGGAGAATGGTGGAGTCCGACAAGACACTCTCGAACCCTCGTCATCCAGCGTGAGCACAGCCGATGTTGCCAATCTCACTTACGAACAGCGTCAAGGACAGCATCTCTTCCTGAAGTATTGCCAGGTGTGTCATGGCGCAAACGGAAGAGGTGACGGTTTCAATGCGTTCAACTTGAGTCCCAAGCCAAGAGATTTTACGGATCATCGTTACATGAACGCCCTGAGCGATGCGAGGCTATTGGAGACGGTAAGTCAAGGAGGAAAAGGAGTGAACAAATCAGTTCTGATGCCGTCTTGGGGAGGAAGACTGAGAAAGAATGAACAGGGGTACATCATCGCATATCTCCGTTATCTCGCCCCATCGAGTCATTAAGAGTCTCTTGAGGCTTGAAACTCCCGTGCACCACCAATCCACGATAGGATGCCGATCGCCTTGGTGGGTAACTCGGCGGCGCCTCTAAGCTCTTTGGCCGAATCAAACAGCACGAAGGTACTTCCATGATCGGAAAGTTGTCTTCTCTTCTCTGTTTCCTTACGCAAGTGCAACCCGTGGCCCCCCTCGCGCACGACGTCGATCCCGTCCTCATCTGGCTCCAGCGTCTTTCTGTTGGCTCGGCGGTGGTCGGCACCTTGCTGGTGCTCATACTTCTCGTTGTCCAGAGGCGTCTGTCGGAAAGCACCCTGAAGTGGTTTTCCATCGGCACGTTTGTACTTCTCCCCCTGCTTGTCATCTCGATGGGAAACATTATTGGCCTGCAGCACGCGAAGAAGGTGGAGTTTTGCAAATCCTGTCACCTCACCATGGGGCATTTTGTCAAGGACATGCAGGACCCTGGCAGTCAGACTCTGGCAGCACTGCACTATCGTCATCGCTGGAGTCCGGACGATCAGTGCTACGCATGTCACACGTCCTATGGCCTCTTCGGTGACGTCCAGGCNNAAGCGAAAAGGAGTAGAGGACTTTTTCAAATACTATGCGGGTTCCTTTAACGTCCCGGTACGAATGCATGCGCCCTATACCAACACCGCTTGTCTGAAGTGCCACGAGCGAACTCCCAAGCTACTCGAATCCGACAGCCATCGAGAGTCCTTGGTCGAGATTCGCAGCGGAGATCTCCGGTGCATCGACTGTCACGGTCCCGCACACGCCGAACAGGTGACCCCGTGAGGGTACTTTCTCTGAGTAAGAAGCCTTTCGCNNTCTGTCCGCGGCTATCACCGTGGTGCTCTTTATCCACGACCTGCGTAAGCGTTACAGCTTGTTCGGGCTCGAACAGTTTGAACCTGGGGAGTTGATCTTTCGGGAGGGCGATCTTGCCGACCGCGTTTACTTTGTCGTGAAAGGCACTGTGGAAGTGGTCCGAACTCTGGAGGGAAAGGAAATCATTCTCGCTCGTCTTGGGCCGGGGGATTTCTTTGGAGAGATGGCTTTCTTCACAAGCGAAGGCCGGCGCAACGCCACTGTCCGCTCCTCCACCCAGGTTGAAC
>DMMN01000368.1 GCA_003453835.1 Bacteroidota bacterium
TGCTCGCACGCGCAGCCCTTGACGGCGAGAACGACGTGATACGGTGAAGGAAATAGCAAGACCGCCACATTCTACTAGCTCGATGCGATGGAGCAGAGACGCTCAGGCAGGTCATCCATATTAATCCATATACCTGCAATCGGGCACCCCAGTTGCCTACGTCCGTAGGTACAATGGAAAGCAGTTCAACCCTCTTGCATCCTCTGACAAAAAGGTGATTGCGTGCTCAAGCTAAAAGACATCTCATTCGGAAGCATAGATGCAAAAAACGAAGTCTTGAGCAACACGCCAGAGGAGATAAGTCGTTTTCTTGCTTCTTTTGTTATCCCGCCAGCTCTAACTATCGAGAAATTTTTCTCTCGGCAGAAATACTATGTCGTTGGCCTAAAGGGAACCGGCAAGACTGCGCTGCTCAGATATATTTCCCTCAAGCTTGAAAACGACGAGGAATCTTCCTCAAGCTTCATACTCTTCAAGTCCGATGTTGATGAAGATCTTCGGAGGGACTTTGCACGCGCTGCGCGAGTCCAACTGGTTGATGAGAATAGTGATGCATACGATGGTGATGACTATGAAACAGTCTGGCGATGGTTCATCTATCGGAAAATTGCCGCCCTGCTCCAAGATGGTCGCACCAAGCCATTTCAAGATAATGCAAACTTGTCTTCATTCATCGCGCTAGTCAGTTCTGAGGCGCTTACCAAGCCCGAAAGAACAGGCGTGATGCGTCTCGTTCCAAATATTCGCAAAGGAACCATCGAGATCAGCCAATCACCAAAGCTTGGCCTCGAATTTGACTGGGATGAAAAGGGGCGTGCCAAGGTAAATTTCAACGACCTGGTTCGCAAGGCAGATCATGCTTTCCAAGAGCTAGATCCTGCGACAGATAGGTTGAATATTTTCTTCGACGAGCTTGAGCTCAACTACGCCAGCTCTAAGCAATATCAACGCGATGCACGCCTAGTTCGAGATTTGGTCGTTTCCGTCGAGCGTCTGAATGCTGTTTTTAAGAAAAATAGCTACCCAATTTGCCTGTATGCAGCCATTCGATCTGAAGTCCTCAGTGCGGTGGATGCGCTCGGAAAGGAAATCAACAAACCGATCACGGACTTCGGAACTGTTATCTTGTGGAATCGCCCTGGACTTGATGCAGCACAGCAACCGCTGCTCGATGTTGTCGAACAAAGAATTAATAATGCCAGATCCGAAGCTGGATTAGAGAAATTAGCCTCGCCGGAGGTTTGGTCGCAGTATTTTCCCGGCAAGATCGACGATAAAAAGCCGCAAGTCTATATTCTTCACAATTCCTGGTATCGCCCCAGAGATGTGGTTCGCTTACTCATTTCGGTACAGGACCAATACCCTGATGAGGAACGGTTTATCCTGCAAGGACTTGAGGCCGTAAGGAAAGCATACTCCACGGCCTCTTGGATAGAACTTACTGAGGAGTTAAAGGCAAAATACAAGCCGACTGACGTGGATGGGATAAAATATATCTTCTATGGTTACAAGCAGATTTCAACACTCGCCGAGCTGTCCACGAGAGCGGACAAGGTCGCCTCTGAGCACGATGAAACGAAGAACCTCCTTGATCGAATTAAAATTCGGGAGGTACTAAAAGATCTGTTTCGAGTTGGGATTATTGGAAATATAGATCATCGCCGAGAGAAAATGAGATTTTCATTCCGTGGCGACGATGAAATTCTCTTCGAGCATGAAATATTTATTCATAACGCGCTCAGAGCACACTTATCCATCTTCGGGTAATAAGCAAGGAAAAAAGCGCGGCGAGTACGAGACTGAGTTCAAGCTGTGACGGTGATTCCGTGCGTATGGGTATTGCGCGCAGGATGCACCACGATTTCGACGTGCTGATCCAGCGACACCAGCGCCTGTATCAGCCGTTCCAGCGAAATGCTCTGGAGCTTGTAGCGACGCACCTGCGACACCTTCGGCTGGGTCATGCCGGTGATCGCCGCCGCTTCGGTCTGGCTGAGCTTGCGCTGGTCGAGCAGCTCGTTGAGCTTGAGCGTGAGCGCGGTCTTCGCCGACAGTTCTTCGGCGTCCTCGAAACGAGGTCGAGCAATACGTTGTCGGTGCTTTCGGGATGGTCGATACGGGTCATTGAGTTCTCCCGCTCGCCCCGTAGCGGGCGAGCACTGCTTTCAGCCGCTGTTCGATCAATTCCAAGTCCGGCTGCGGCGTGGCGATACCGGATTTGGATTTCTTCTGGAAGGCATGGAGAACATGCACCGCGTCGCCGATCCGCACGGTATAGACCGCGCGGAAGGTTTCGCCGCGGTGATCTTCTGAAGTCATCGTGAAAAAAATAGCGCGTCATCCCGAAGGACAACGCGCCGGATCAATGCCGCGCGATCAGTGCGCGGTCATCGCCTGCAACTGCTCGATCACACCGGGTTCAACGAACACGCATGGCTGCTTGTCCTCGATCGGCACATTGAACACATCGGCGAACACCTCGCGTTTCAGGTGCGCCAGGCGACCAGTCCGATGCGCCTGATCGGGCTTCATGCGAGCGGCGCCCGCCGCAGCACCGCTGCGCTGCGGATCGCATTCGACCAGCGCGACAAAGCCATCGTCGGACAGCTTCTGATGTTCAGGGCACAAGCCCCAGCCTGTCGCCGTGTGGCGCTCCATGCTTGCGCGCAGGCGCTTGTCCAGCAGGATGGCGCCGGTGTCGAAGCGAGCGCCGCAGACCAGGCAAACGTGTTGTTCGAGGGAAACGTGTGATTTGTCGTTCATGACGATCTCCGGTTGCACGGGCGGAATTGCCCGGAACCGTCGCCAGCACGACGCAGCGCAGCCGTCAGGGGTCAAGGACGGCCACGGGCCGCAAGCGTGCTCGCACGCGCAGCCCTTGACG
>DMMN01000283.1 GCA_003453835.1 Bacteroidota bacterium
ACCAAGATCCGAGCTGGGGTGGGGACAATTCTGAGGCGCGAGATGGTTGGTGGATCGATGACATACGAGTCGAGAACCGACCTGCAAAGGTCACTCTTGCCTCACCGGCGAATGTCTCAATGCATGGGGCAACGCTGAGCTGGACTCAAAACAGCGATTCCGATTTCAAGCAGTACGAAATCTATCGCGCGACAAACGCCTCAATTGACCGAACAGATCAACTCATTGCGACCATAACAAGCCGATCAACAACGTCCTACAGAGATGAATATTCTATATTGCAGCCATCACAATATTATTATCGAATGTACGTGATTGATTCGTTGAACATTGTGAGCGTTGGAAGCAACATTGTAGGTGCGCCCTATTCAGTCCCTACAGTCCTCTTCCCGTTCGTCGATAGCGTTGAAGTCGCGGCTGACACCGCAAAATGGACTTGGGGTTCACCGTGGGGGAGAACGGCTGGGAGATCACACTCAGGCCTCTATAGTTGGACTGAAAGCCCTGCTTCGAGCTATGGCCCCAACGCCAACACCTCCCTTTCCACGTTCGTGAACCTTTCCTTGAGCACCTCGCCGGTCTTAACCTTCTGGCACAGCTATGCGCTCGAGGAGGCCGCTGACTACGGTATAGTAGAAGTAAGCACAGACGCTGGAACCACCTGGAGTCCAATTCATTCAGTGACTGGAGTGGACACAAGCTGGAATCAGGAACGGATCGATCTCTCTGCGTACATCGGCGGCATGATCGGTTTGAGATTCAGGCTTTCATCGAATGCGACGACCCAGCTCGATGGGTGGTACATCGACGATATCAGAATCCTCAACGGAGTGCTTATTGTCAGCTATCCATTTAGCGATAATATGGAAAGTGGAAATCCTGGTTACTTCATGGACTCGCCGTGGGGAATCACTACGACGACAGCTCACAGCAGTCCAAGTAGCTGGAGCGATAGTCCGGCGGGGAGCTATGCAAACAACTCCGACGCGTCGTTACGATTGCGTATCAACCTGGCAACGGCACAAATGCCCGTGCTTCAGTTCTGGACTCGTTTTGCCACGGAGGTAAATGTCGACTACTGCCGAGTGGAGGTAAGCTCGGGTGGTTCAGGCTGGACCATTGCGGGATACTGGACGGGGAGCCAATCGACCTGGAAGCTCGTCAAGATCGATCTAACACCTTGGGCCGGCGGCAGCGATGTCCGTATCCGTTGGCGATTCACTTCAAGTGGCAGCACTGTCAGCGACGGGTGGTACATCGATGACATCTCAATCGCAGAGACCCCGACTCCGTCACTGGGATACCCCTTCATCGATGGATTTGAGGATTCAACAAGCACGACGAGGTGGCACTTCACGCAGTGGGAGACCATAACGGGCGGCCGTACCGGCCAGTTGCGCATTCACGATTCGCCAACGGGATACTACCTGCAGTCCGGCGGATCGGGTGCGTCNNCGATCCGAACAGCTTCACCAGTTTCACTTCTTCGGGTGTTATCGATCTCTCTAGATCAGTCAGTCCTATCCTATCATTCTGGCACAAATATGATTTTGCGACCAGCACAGGTGGGCATGACCAGGAATGGGATTACGGAAGAGTCTATATCTCCAGCAACTATGGGCTGCCTGGAACGTGGACCCAGCTCTACGGCGTCAATGGAACTAGCACTTCTTCCTGGACACGCGTCGATTTGAGTCTGTCATCGTACGTTGGACGCCCCAACGTGCGAATACGCTTTGTGGTCGATGATCAACGGGATCAGGATCCGAGTTGGGGAGGCGACAACTCCGAAGCTCGAGAAGGCTGGTGGATCGACGATATCCGAGTCGGCGAAAACCTCTCTGCTGCCGCGGTTGTGGACTCCACGTACCTCGAGAGGCCTCTCTGGACAACGAGCACGCCGGGAAAACCGAGCGAGAGAATCTATGGTCTTGTCTATGAAGGCGGAAAGACAAATGCCGCAGGACAAGGCGCCGGAGTTTCCGCACAACTTGGACTAGGTGCGAATGGCTCGTATCCGAACGACACAACCTGGACATGGATCAACGCGACCTATCTGAATGATGCCGGCAACTATGACAGATACTTTGCTTCCCTCACGGCACCANNCTGGTTATCTCAAACCGTCCGGACCTGCAGCTCTTTATCGATACTGTTTCGGTGTACCTGGCGGTCGGTGCGAGGCAAAACTGGAGCTTCTATCTTGGCAACACCGGCGTCGATGCTCAAGGCCCTCTCGGCTTCAATCTGGTGGAAAGTACGGACGGGACGAATCCAACCGAAGTGGTCTGGTATGCCATCAACACCAGAAGCGGTGCGGTCAATCCAACGAATCGGGTCGTCATCACCTTGACTTTCGATGCGACCGGTTTGAAAGCCGACACGACGTACCATGCCTTCCTGCTTGTCAACAGCAATGATCCTAACCGGAGTCAAGTTTCCGTGCCGATTCGGCTCAGAACCGTGGCGGCGGGGACTGTTATGCTTGATGGTCTTGTGACCGACATCGCAGGCGCTCGCATCACAAGTTTTGCCCGGGTTGAAGTCTACCAAAGCAGCACACTCATCACGAGCGTATCGAGTGATGCGAACGGCAACTACTCCGTCTTCGGTCTCTCTGCAGGAACATACGATCTGCGAGTGTGTGCAGAAGGGTACTACCCAAGGAAGGTCAGCGGGTTTGTTCTGCCCACCTCAGCCGTGAATGTTGCGCTGAGCAGGGTGCCGGCAGTGGCACTAACGAACAAGAGCATAAACGTTTACAGTTCGAACACGTTGCTCGGTGGAGTCGCTGTGAGACCCGGGGATGTTGTCACAGCAGTGGATCCGAACGGCGTGAACTGCGGCGTGTTCACCGTGAATACGGCCGGCAGGTACGGATTCATGCATGTGTACGGAGATGATCCATTGACGACAACAGTGGACGAAGGGGCTATTGCCGGCGACACGCTTCGGTTCTTCATCAATGAGTATGCAGCGAAGCCGCTCGGCCCGGATGCACCCACTTGGCCGAGTGAGAACGCGGTGATCAACGTCGATCTCACTGCGCAGAACCTCGATATCATCGTGCTGAACATGAACTGGAACTTGATGTCCTTCACGTCTATTCCTCCAAACGACTCCGTGAGGGCCGTCCTAAGTTCAGTTGATGGCAAGTACCGGATCGTCAGTGGGTTCGATCTCTCTTGGGGAGGNNCACGGCTACTGGATCAAGATGAATCAGGCAGACACTCTGCGGGTCGCCGGTGAGCGATCTAACACGGATCAGGGGTTGTCGTTGGAAGTTGGCTGGAATCTCACAAGCTATCTTCCGGAGAGTCCGCTCTTAGTTGACAAAGCGCTGACGACAATCAGCGGGAAATACTCGATCGTGAGCGGTTTTGAAGGAGGGGCCAAAACCTACGTTCCCGGAAGCTCGTTCAATGATCTTATCTCAATGAAAAACGGTTTTGGTTATTGGATAAGGATGAGCCAGGGAGGCGTGCTCAACTTCGGAGGCCCCTCTACCCCTCCAAGCACACGGCTCGCCGAATTGCCGAGCATCGCCCTAGGCAATCTGCCTACCTCCGTCATTCCGACGCCGGTCTGGACTGACTACTACGGCNNAGTACGATCCCGACGGTGTGAAGTGCGGTGAGTATCAGGTTCAAACCGCCGGCCTCTATGGATTCATGCATGTGTATGGAGATGATCCGGCTACTTCTGATGTCGATGAAGGCGCGAGGGCAGGAGATGCAATCACCTTCCACTATCGAGGGAATGCCGTTGCAAGAGCGGATGATTCGAGGTTGGCTTGGACGGGAGATAGAACGTCAAGGCAATTCCCATTCGAGATCCCGAAAGGACTCGACGAGGATTCCGGTATTCCACTAACATGCGAGCTGTACCAGAACTATCCGAATANNTTCAATCCGAGCACGCTTATTCGGTATCAAATTCCGTCGGAAGAGGTTGTTGTGCTCAAGATTTTCGACATCCTCGGTCGTGAAGTTGTGAAGCTCGTAGACGAAAAGCAAAAAGCGGGACGCTACTCGATTCAATGGAACGGACGGAACACTCAGGGGATTACAGCCGCGGGTGGTGTATACTTCTGTCTGATTCGTGCTGGGGAATTCACAAAATCGATGAAGCTCACTCTTCTCAAGTGATGCTCTAAGCTCCTCATTGCATTCTTAAACTCAATGCTATGACAGTCAGGCACAAAATGTATCGGAGCATCGCTGGACCGCTGGCGAGTTT
>DMMN01000073.1 GCA_003453835.1 Bacteroidota bacterium
CTTCCCCCTCAACACCTTTGCCACGTTGTCGATCATCCGATTGTATTGCTCGAGGGAGACAAATCCTTCACACGGGCCCTCACATTTTCGGATATGGTAGTCCAGGCAGATCTTGAACTTCCTCTTCGAGACTGTCTCCGGCGTCAGGTCATAGTTGCAGCTCCGAATCATGAATATGTCCCGAACCGTCTTCAGAGCAAAGCGCATCGTCTTGACGTCTGTGTAAGGGCCAAAATACCGGGAACCGTCTTTGACGATTTTGCGCGTCACAAACACTCTTGGATAGGGTTCATGCGTCACGACGATATACGGATAGCTCTTATAGTCCTTGAGAATGACGTTGTAGCGGGGTTTGAGCTTCTTGATGAGGCCTGCTTCGAGGATCAGCGCTTCGACTTCGGAATCCGTGACGATCAGCTCGAGATCGGCAATCTTGCTGACGAGCGCGTCGAGCTTCGGATCGATGGAGCGGGATTTTTGGAAGTACTGGCGGACGCGGGAGCGGAGGTTCCGCGCCTTGCCCACATAGATGATCTTCCCCTCTCCGTTCTTGAACTGATAGACGCCGGGTGAGGTGGGGAGTGAATCGAGCTTCTCTTCCAGCGAACGATCGCCGGCTGTGATGCGAATGTCCATACCTGGATCCCCAACTCCGACACAGGTCGTGCGGCCGGTTAGTGCGGTTTCTGACTGATCTCCACGAGAACGCCGTTTGTCGACTTCGGATGGAGGAACGCAACGAGGCAGCCGTTCGCTCCGAGCCGGGGCTTCTCGTCGATCAGTCGAACGCCCAGTTGTTTCAGGCGCGCCAACTCGTGCTCGCTATCCTCAACAAGGAACGAGAGATGATGCACCCCCTCGCCACGTTTCTCAATGAACGTTGCGATCGGTGAGTCGGCATCGGTGGCTGCCGTCAACTCGATGCCCGATTCACCAAGCTCAAACAATGCAACGCTGACCTTGTGATCCGGCAGGCGCTCCGTATGGTCAGGTTCCTTGCCTAGGAGCTTTCGAAACAGATCAGCCGAGGCATCGAGGTCTTTGACTGCGATGCCAACGTGGGAAATGTTCTTGAACATGGCGGAAACCTATTGAGTCATCATATTGAGAACCAAGCCGGAGAGGAGCTTGGGGTAGAAGTAGGTCGACTTCTGTGGCATGGTGAAACCGCCCGTGGCGATGGCCCGAACTTGTTCGATTTTGGTCGGATTCATAAGAAAAGCAAGCTGTGCCTGTTTTGTTTCGACGGCGGAAAAGGCATCGGCGGCGTCGCGAACGTACTCGATGTTTCGCTTCTGCTCCTGTGCTTCCACCGAGATGCCAAGGATATCGCGCAAAACAACGGAATGAAGAAGCGTCACATCGAGTTCCTTCACCTCCGGAGCAACGTCCTCTTTGACAAGCTCCATTGCCGAGCTTGTCGGCTTCAGCGTCATGAGAAAGAACGATGATTCGCCGGCGAGGAGGACCCCGAAGGATCGGACGGAGCTTGCGCTCAACGCCATCAGGAGGGCTTCTCTCTCCTTGAACTCGCGAACGATGAAATGTTCCCGCAGCTTCTCGAGACAGGCCTTTGCGTCGAACATCTCCAGAGAGTGCACGATTCTGTGCGTGGGATAGATGACAAGACCTTCGTCATTCACGTTCGTGAAGAACATCATCACATAGTTGTAGGGTTCGGTTCCGTCATGACTTGGATTTTGGGATCGCATGAGATCTCTGTACGTGAGCGCCGTCTCATATCGATGATGGCCGTCTGCGATAAGAACTTGCTTCGGCTGCATGTCGTCCCGAATCTGCCTGATGGCAACGGGATCGTGAAGGCGCCAGAGATTATTGTGGACATTCTCGAAGACGACGTCTACTGCCGGCTGCGACTTCGACAAACCGTTCACGACACGATCGATGTGGTTTTTGGAATCCGAATAGAGCGAAAAGACCTGGCTGAAGTTCGAGTTTGTCGCCTTGAAGAGCCTGAGGCGATCCTCGCGCGGCTTCGACAGCGTTTTCTCATGCGGGAGGACGATCTTCTTCTCGAACTCCTCAAGCTGACACAACGCGATGAATCCTTTTCTCGAGACGTTTCTACCGTTGACATCGCGAAAGGTTTGACACAGAACGTACAGTGCGGGCTGTACATCCCGCGCGAGGATGCCCAGGCGCATCCACTCGTTCGAGTATTCTGCCGCCGAGGAGTACGGATCCTCTTCCTTACCGAGGATGAGTCTGACGACGTTGTACGGATGTCTTTCGTAGAGTTTCTCTTGCTGCGCTTTTGATATGACGTCATACGGGGGAGCAACGACATCATCGATATTCACTTTCGTCGGATCGTAGAGTACTCCTCTAAACGGTATGATGTTCGGCATGGTCTCCCAATGATCTTGCTGTTGTTAGTTTTCTCCCGAGTAGCCAAGACGCTTGAGCCAGGATTCGCTTTCACGCCACTGGTCACGGACTTTAACGTGGAGGTCAAGGAACACAGGACGCCCGAGAAACCGCTCGATCTCTGTACGAGCGTTCCGGCCGAGCTTTTTCAGGGCCATCCCTCCCTTGCCGATGACGATTCCTTTTTGGGAATCCCGTTCCACGACGATATCGGCATTGATGTACGTCTTCCCCCCCTCCCGTTCCTTGAACTCAATAATATCGACCGCTGTAGAGTACGGCACTTCTTCGTGGTACAGCTTGAAGATCGCTTCTCTCACGAATTCCGCTGCAAAGAACCGTTCGGGCTGTTCACTTACGATGTCAGGCGGATAAAACGGCGGATGAACCGGGATTTCCCGAACAAGCGTTCTGAGGAGATCGTCAAGATTATCTTTCTTCAATGCAGAAACCGGGATGATGTGGCTGAATCTTCCCTGCCTCGCGAAGTGGTCAATGATCGGGAGAGCCTCCTCGCGCCGAATCGTGTCGATCTTGTTGACGACAAGGATCAAGTTCTTCCGGCCCACAATGCCCGTCAGTGCCTGTTCGACGGCGGCTGCCGTGGTCGTTCCGCCGGAGACGTCGGTCAGGACGAGGATGACATCTGCGTCCTGCAAAGCGGATTCTGCCGAGTGAACCATCTTTTCGTGCAGGAGATATTTCGGCGCGAGCAAACCCGGCGTATCCAGGAAGACGATCTGGAATTCATCCGTGCTCAGGATGCCGAGAACACGCCGGCGCGTTGTTTGAGGTTTGCTCGTGACGATGGAGATCTTCTGGTTGAGGAGCGCGTTCATCAACGTCGATTTGCCGACGTTTGGCTCGCCGACGATCGCCACATAGCCGGCCCGATAGGTGCTCTGTGTATCCATGTGCCCCGAAACTAAAAAGTCCCGCCGGACCTCTGCGGAACGATTCCCCCTACGTGATTAATGGAAAATGCCCAATGATACCTTCGAACTCAGACTGCTTCAGATTGCGCCCTCGCCGGATTCTTCCGTGCGAACTCGGATAACGTCTTCAATCGGAGAAACGAAAATCTTCCCGTCGCCCACCTGTCCGGTCTTGGCCGCCCTGATGATCGTTGAGACGATATTCTCGACCATCGCATCGCTTGCGATGATTTCGATCTTGATCTTCGGCAGAAAGTCGATCTTGTATTCCGAGCCGCGGTACAGCTCTGTGTGGCCTTTCTGCCTGCCATACCCCTTGACCTCGGTCAAGGTCATCCCGCGAACGCCGATCTCCGAGAGGGCCTCGCGCACGTCATCGAGTTTGAACGGCCGAATGATCGCTTCGATTTTCTTCATAATGGATTTGTCAGGTCTCTCGTTGTCGAAGCAGGAACGATGGAACCCGGATCTCTTCGTGCCGTCTCATCGCTCGACCGCGTACGGTCTGAACTTCACCACTTTGTCCGCCGTCCCGTTGCGGATGGCGGATTGACCGCCGAACCTCTAAGCCCCGTGACAGTTCTTGTACTTCTTGCTGCTCCCACAGGGACAGGGATCGTTTCTCCCAACCTTTTCACCGACGCGAACCGGCTGCGGCTTCTGAGGTCCCCTCCCGGCCTGGGCATGCTCTGAAGGGCCGGAGCGAACAGGTTCGCGATTTGCCTGAAACCCGGCGCCGAGCGCGGATTCGTGCGTCATCACCATCTCCTGTGCTCTCATGGGCCGGCGGGCCCGCTGCACGGGTATCTGCTCCGGTCGTTCAGGATAGTACTTGAACGCGATGTCGATGACCTCATCGGCAATGAGCTCCATCAACTCCATGAACATCTTGAACGCCTCGGTCTTGTACTCGACCAGCGGATCCTTCTGACCGTACCCGCGGAGGTGGATACCTTCTTTCAGATCGTCCATCTCACGAAGATGGTCGCGCCACTTCGTGTCGATCACCTGAAGCATGGCCATCCGCTCGAGCATCCCCATCATCTCACGTCCGAGTTTCTCTTCTTTCCGTTTGTAGAACTCTTCCGCCCCTTTGAAGATGGCGTTGGTAACGCCATCCTGGCCGATGGTCTGGAATTGCTCGGGTGTGATCGGCAGGTCCACAAGAAACTTCGTCCGCACCTCGTTCTTCAGGCCCTCGACATCTCCTTCCGTGTAGAATTGCTGGGCGATCTTCGCCGATACGTCTCTCACCATGTCGAAGATATCGTCTCGAAGGTGGTCGCCAAGCAGGGCGTGTCGGCGTCTCGAATAGATGACCTCGCGCTGCTGGTTCATCACGTTATCGTACTCAAGCAGGCGCTTGCGGATTCCGAAGTTGTTTTCCTCGACCTTCTTCTGCGCACGCTCGACGGAACGTGTAATCATCGGATGCTGGATGACTTCTCCCTCCTGGAGGCCCATGCGCTCCATGATGCGTGCAATCCGCTCACTGCCGAACAGACGCATCAGGTCGTCTTCCAGTGCGAGGTAGAATCGAGAGGAGCCCGGATCACCCTGGCGCCCGGATCGCCCCCGCAACTGACGATCGATGCGGCGGGCCTCGTGCCGCTCGGTGCCGACAATGTGCAAGCCCCCTGCCTCCTTCACGCCCGGTCCAAGCTTGATGTCCGTTCCACGTCCCGCCATATTCGTGGCGATCGTGATTGCGCCCGGCAACCCTGCGTGCGCAACAATCTCGGCTTCACGCTGATGATGTTTCGCGTTCAAAACGTTGTGCGGGATCCCTTTGCGCTTCAACATGCGGCTAAGGGTCTCGGAGACCTCGACGCTCGTTGTCCCAACCAGGACAGGTCTGTTTGCCTCTCGCATCTTCTCGATCTCGTCCATGACGGCGTTGAACTTCTCCCGCTTCGTCTTGTAAACATGATCGTCAAAGTCCTCGCGGACCATCGGCCGGTTCGTCGGGATCACGACGACGTCGAGCTTATAGATTTCAAACAACTCAGAGGCTTCAGTTTCTGCAGTCCCTGTCATGCCGGCGAGCTTCTTGTAGAGGCGGAAGTAGTTCTGCAGGGTAACGGTCGCCAGCGTCTGGGTGTCGCGCTCCACCTTGACGCCTTCCTTCGCCTCGATTGCCTGGTGTAAACCTTCGGAGTACCGGCGCCCCGGCAACAGGCGACCGGTAAACTCGTCCACGATCATCACCTTGCCGTCATCCGAGACGACGTACTCGTCATCCTTTTCGTACAAAGAGTACGCCTTGAGTAACTGGAGGATCGTGTGAATGCGGTCGCTCCGCTCGGCAAAGAGCTTGTTGACCTCATCCTTCTTGAGTTGTTTCTCCTCAAAGGAGAGCGAGCTATTTCCCTCGATCATGCTGATTTCCGTCGCAATGTCGGGGATGACGAACAGCTCTTTGTCGTGGGCGGGATACACCTGTGCGAGAAACTCCCTCCCTTTTTCCGTCAAGTCAATAACGTGCGATTTCTCATCGATGCTGAAGTAGAGTTCATCGTCGATTTCGTGCATCCGCGCGGACTGATCCTGAAGATAGGCTCGCTCAGTTTTCTGCATGAGCATCTTGTTGGAGGGATCCGAAAGCAACTTGAGCAGCTTTTTGTTCTTCGGGAGGCCGCGCTGTGCGCGGAGGAGCAGAACGCCCGCCTCCTCCTCTTTCGACTGACCCAGGAGTGATTCCGCGTCGCCCGTGACCTTTGCCACCAGGTTTTTCTGGGCATTCACGATGCGCTCGACGAACGGTTTCATCTCGTTAAACTTGTGATCCTCGACCTCGACAGGGCCGCTGATAATCAACGGTGTACGCGCCTCATCGACGAGGACCGAGTCAACTTCGTCCACGATCGCATAGTTGTGGCCTCGTTGAACCATCTCATCGGCATTCACAACCATGTTATCCCGGAGATAGTCGAATCCGAACTCGTTGTTGGTTCCGTAGGTGATGTCGGCGGCGTACTGAACCCTTCGCTGCGAGGGATCCATGTGTTGAAGGATGCAGGCAACTTTGAGTCCGAGGAACTCATGCACCTTCCCCATCCACTGGCTGTCGCGCAACGCCAGATAGTCATTGACGGTCACGATGTGTACGCCACGGCCTGCAAGGGCGTTCAGATACGTCGGGAGCGTTGCGACCAGCGTTTTCCCCTCACCAGTCGCCATTTCCGCAATCTTTCCCTGATGAAGCACGACGGCGCCTATGAGCTGAACGTCAAACGGGACCATGTCCCATACGATCTTGTTTCCAGCAACATCCCAAGAGCGACCGACAAGCCGGCGACAGGCTTCCTTGACCGCCGCGAACGCTTCCGGGAGGATCTCGTCGAAGGCGTCTTCGATGTTTGCGTCCAGATCTTTGTTCAGCTCGTCAAGCCGGGCGTAGATNNGGCGTAGATCTTCTCGCGATCTTCAAACGGAAGGTCCTGCTTGAGCGATTCCCGCAGGTCAGAAATCTCTTTTTCGAGTTCTTTTGAGGCTTCCTTGATCCTGGCGCGGAATTCGTTCGTCTTCGCCCGGAGTTCGTCATCGGTGAGGCTCTGGAACTGCTCACAGTGAGCGTTGATACGGGCAACGGTCGGTTTAATGAGCTGAATATCTCTTTCGTGTTTCGATCCGAACAACTTCTTTAAGAACTGCAGCATGCGTTTCCTTCACCGGGGGTTCAAAAAATGGCACGCAAAATATACCCCTTTTTTGATGCTGATGCAACAAATCCGCCCACGAGAAGACCCCGAGCGCACCGATCGCTCCTGCTCTTGCTGTCGAGCTTTCAATCCTGTTGGACAGAGATCGGAATCCCCGTCATCGAGTCTCGATGATCTTCAGGTGAGAGCTGACGCGAGACGCTGGTGTTGCGAGAACATGATCAGTGAGTGATGCTGAGCAGAAATCGAGGCTCATCCTGTTGCATTTAACCATTTTTCGTCCAACATTTACTGCGGCTATTTCCCTGGCGCTCCGTCGAAGACGGACCTGAACCAACTCCCTCACCAATTCTCCCCAAGACGTATGGTAACCAGAGTACGAATTCTCATCTCCGGTGTGCTCTTCTCGTTCCTCGCAGCCGGGTGCGCGATCTTCCAGCCGACGGGGCGACCAAACGACCCACTACGAGCCCTTACCTACGACATTGACGCGATTCTTTCTGACTCGGTCTTTGTCCCTGCTTACGCCAGCCTGAAAATCGTTTCTCTTGATCGAGGCGACGTGTTGTACGAACGCGACAGCAAGAAGTTGATGCGACCTGCATCGAATATGAAGCTGCTTACCGCATCGGCTGCCATATCTCTGTTGGGCAAAGAACACCAATTCAAGACTGCGATCTCCTCCACCGACACCATTCGCGATGGCGTGCTTGAAGGGAATTTGTACTTCAAGGGCTACGGCAACCCCGATCTCAAGACGGCCGACCTTGATACGCTCGTGAAGCAGATAAAGGCCGCCGGCATTTCGGAAATTCGCGGAGATGTGTGCGCCGATGTGTCCTATTTTGATGACCTCTATTGGGGATACGGATGGAACTGGGATGATGAACCGTATCAGTATGCGGCATTCCTCACGCCCCTCACGATCAATGACAACTGTGTGAGGGTCCTTGTGGGCCCCGGTCGCGCTGCGGGAGACTCGGCTTTCGTCAGCATCGAGCCGGCGACATCGTATGTGAGCGTTGTGAATACGGCTCGAACCGTCGCGGATAGCGTAACTCGACGGCTCAACGTAACGAGGCTTTTCAAAGAGCGCTTGAACACGATTATTGTTGAAGGCGAGGTGAAAACAGGCTCGCGGCTATCGGAAACCGAGATAAGCGTTTGGAGGCCCGAACTCTACGCAGCACATCTCCTGAAGGAAGCGCTCGGACGGAAAGGCATACGAGTCTCCGGCTCAGCCGTCGTTCGCCCCTCTCCAACAAAGGTACAGGAGATCGCGCTCCACCAGCAACGCTTCGACTCCATGGTGGTGAATCTGAACAAGATCAGCGACAATCTCTCGGCGGAGGTTACGCTCAAGACCCTCGGCGCCATAAGAAAAGGAATACCCGGAAGCGCCCAAGCCGGACTGTACGTCGTGAGGGAGTTCCTGAGCTCGCTTGGCATCGACACCACCAAGTTCCTCAACGCAGATGGCTCCGGGCTTTCCTATTACAATCTCATTACGACGGAAATGCTCTCGCAGCTTCTCATCGGTATGGCTCGACGGCCCGACGTGTTTCCGCTATTCTATGAATCGCTCCCAATAGCCGGCGTTGACGGAACGTTGCGTAATCGGATGAAGGGAACCTTTGCGGAAGGAAACCTGCGGGCGAAGACGGGAACCATCAGCGGGGTGAGCTCGCTTTCCGGTTACGTCAAATCTCGCGACGGCGAGATGCTTGTGTTCTCGATGACCATGCAGAATTTTCTCCAATCGAGCAGATTTTATCGAGACGCACAAGACAAGATCGGCGCGCTGCTCGCGGGTTTTTCTAGAACGTCCTCATCCTTCGCGACCTCTCGTTGATTGCGTTTCCATCGATTTTTGCCTACGTTGGAGACGCCATGAAACGCAGCTACTTGCATTCCTTCTTGTTGAGTTCTCTGCTACTGGTGTCGGCGTGTGATCCTCAACGGCGCGCCGAGCAGCCTCAGCCCCCCCCCATCCCGAATGTGTCCGGCGTGACCGTACCGGAATTCGACGGCGCTCGGGCCTTCGAGCAACTCAAGAGACAGACCGATTTCGGTCCACGCCCGCCCGGTTCCGCCGGCCACGAGAAATGCTTGAAGTACCTGCAAGATGAACTGAGATCCCACGCCGACGCTCTCAGCCTCCAGCAGTTCAGCCATCAACGACCGACGGGCGAGCAGGTTCAGCTTTCCAATATCGTCGCCTCGTTCAACTTGCAGGCGACCGACAGAATTCTCTTAACCGCCCACTGGGACACGCGCCCGTGGGCCGATCAGGATCCGGACAGGAAAAATCACACCAAGCCGATCGTTGGCGCGAATGATGGCGCAAGCGGCGTTGCAGTGCTCTTGGAGATAGCAAGAATTCTCAAACAGAAGCCCCCTCCTGTCGGAATCGACATCGTTCTCTTTGACGGAGAGGACCTGGGTAAGTCGGGAACCACAGAGAGCTTTTCGGTCGGTTCGAGCTACTTCGCCAAGAACAAGCCGGAGGGATTTTACCCGCGCTTTGGAATCAATCTCGATATGATCGGCGACAAAGAATTGGAGATCGCGAGGGAAGTCAATTCCGACCGGTACGCGCCAAGCGTGATGACTCTCGTCTTCTCAACGGCACGAGAACTTGGNNTTCAACTACCCAAACAGATCAGCCAACTATTGGCATACGCTTGAGGACACGCCGGACAAATGCAGCCCGGAAAGTCTGGCCGCAGTCGGCCAGGTCGTGTTGACCGTTCTCTATTCAAAGCTCTCCAACACTCCCTGATGTGCCCATGAATCACTCATCTTCCTTCGGCGGCTACGAAGCGACAAGAGTCCTTGTGCCCGGGCTCTACTTCGCGACGCTTCTTCTCTTTCTATTTTGGTCGGGGCTCGCCCCTCACTTGTCCTCCGCGGCGCTCGATGGATTCCCTCTCATTCTCCTCTTTGTCGTCGTCACGATCGTCAGCGGGCTGACACTGTACGCCAAAGAAACCACCAAACGAAGAAAGGCATTCCTGGACAATCAGCCAAGCCTATACCTCAAGAACAAGGCACGCGCGATGCCCGCTCTCCCTGCGCTGGAGGACGGAGATGCACGACGGCTCTATTTCTTCATCCTCAACAACCACGTTCCGGCCACCTTCCACGAGAAGATCTTTGTTTTCGGGACCATCTATCACATCATGACGCAGATCAGGCGCACCTCCTTCTGGTTCGCCGTCTCCTCGACCGGCTTCACACTCTATCAGCTATCAACAGGCCGCACGCTCCCAGAACTGCAGGCCCTGGTCTTCTTTACCGTCGCGGTCTGGCTCGTTTACCTCCTCAATGTCCGGTACAACAAGGCGGACAGGAAGATGCAGGAAAACTATCAGGATCAGATCTATTGGCTTGAGATGAACAACGAACTCGTAGAGAACATCCTTCGAAGACGGTCTTCCTCCGCATCGCCGCAACAACAATGAGACCTCGTCGCTGGGTGGAGGTAACGATTGATCTTCCGCTGTCGCATCAAGACCTGCTCACAGGCCAACTTGCAGAGCTCGGATTCTCCGGTTTTCTGCAGGAGGACAGATTTCTCGCGTGCTATCTCGAACAGCGGCGCTGGGGTGACAAGCTCCGACGTAGCTTAAGCGACCTGCTTCGTCGATTTCGGGACGAGTTTCCGGCCTTCGAGCTTCGGTTCAAACGGCGGATTGTGCCGCAGGAGAATTGGAATGCCCGGTGGGAACGAACCGCCGGACTCGTCGATGCAACAGACCGCATCGTCATCAAGCCTTCGTGGAAAAGACTCCGGGCCAGGGACAAAGGAAAGACCATCATTCACATCGATCCGAAGATGTCGTTTGGAACGGGTCATCATGAAACGACGCGGCTCTGCCTCAGACTTCTGGAGGAGTCTATCAAACCGAACATGAGGGTGCTTGACTTCGGCTCGGGGACCGGAATCCTTGCCATCGCTGCCGTCAAGCTCGGGGCCTCCTCCGCCGTCGCACTCGACAACGACGAATGGGCAATTGAAAACTCAAAGGAAAATGTGAAGCTCAATCGAGAGTCAAGACGCATCAAGGTTGTGCTCGGCCAGGTGAAGAACATTCCAGCGCCACGTTTCGACCTGATCGTGGCGAACATCGNNTCCATCGTCTTCTCCGGAATCTCAAGGCGAACGGGGTCATCATTCTGTCAGGCATCCTGAACTCCGACCTCGGCCCGCTTATGAACTCGCTCTCAAGCCGGGGGGCGGTCCCCGTGGAGATGATGACCGAGAATGAATGGGCGGCGGTCTCGCTCATCAAAGTCCATGCGACTAACAACGATTGACATAGGCACCAACACCATCTTGATGCTCGTCGCCGATCTCCATCCCGACGGAAGGATCCTGACGATTCGAGACGAACACGTCATCGCGGGACTCGGCAGAGGCGTGGATGAGAACAGGCGCATCTCTTCAGAGACCATTGAACGCGTTCTCAACTTCCTTCGCGACTTCAAGAGGATCTCAGATGAGAATGCTTCGGAAAGAATCATCGCAAGCGGCACAAGCGCTCTTCGGGATGCTGCCAACAGGGACGATTTCATAGCGGCGATTGCCGAACAGCTCGGTTTCACAGTCGAGGTCCTAGGCGGAGACGAAGAAGCGGAGCTGACATACATCGGGGCGGTGACGGAGTTTCTCCAAGCCGAAAAAGAACGGAGCTTTGCCGTGCTCGACATCGGCGGCGGAAGCACGGAACTGACACTTGGAACGGACGATCGCGTGCGGAGCAAACAGAGTCTCGATCTTGGCTGCGTCAGACTCACCGAGCGATTCCTCAAGTCTTCTCCGCCCTCATCCCTGTCCATGAACCATGCGCTGAATGAAATCAGATCTAAGATCGGGAGCTATCCCGGATTACCGGCCGCCACCGAATTGATCGGGGTTGCAGGGACATTGACCACACTCGCAGCGATGGACTTGGGGCTCGAGAGCTATGACCGGGCACGGGTGAGTGGTCACGTACTTACCTTCGAAACAATACAGCAGATATTCAATCATCTCAGAATCAAAAGCGTTTCAGAAATCCTTGAGCATCCGCAAGTGTTGGCCGGAAGGGCTGATATCCTCCTGGCGGGAATCCTCATACTTCTGGAGGTGATGAAAAAGCTGAATGCAGGCAGGATTACGGTGAGTGATCGGGGACTTCGGTTTGGGCTTGTGGCAAGGGAACATCACAGGGCAACGTCATAACTTCAGGCAGATGAAGAGAATACTCTGCTCATTTCATCCGAGTTCCTCAGCTTCCGCTTGCTTTTCTGGCAGTCGCCACGACGGTGCGCAGTGCCTCCACTGCATAGTCGAGATCCTCTTGATTAGTACTTCGTCCGAGCGAGAATCGTACCGTTGCCCGAGCGGTCTTCTCGTCCCGGCCCATCGCACGGAGTACGTGAGACGGCTGCAAGCTCCCTGAGGTGCAGGCTGAGCCACTGGTTACGGCGACGCCACGGAGATCCATCCCCATGATCAAGGCCTCCCCGTCAATCGGAACTTTGGCCGAATCAAACGAAACACTAAGGATATTCGGGAGGCATTGAGACGGATGACCGTTGAACAGGAGACCTTCGAACTCTTTCCGCAGCCTCTCTGCCATCCTGACTTTCATGCCCTGGACCCTTTCCGCCTCTTGTTCCAGGATTTCAGCCCCTAGCTCCATCGCCACAGCGAATCCGACTGCGAGCGGCACGTTTTCCGTTCCCGCTCTCCGATTGCTTTCCTGAGCTCCACCTTCAATCAACGAATCGATCTGGGTTCCCTTCCTGATGTAAATGGCTCCAATACCTTTCGGTCCATACAGCTTGTGGGCAGACAGTGACAGGAGGTCAACCCCAAGTGCATCCGCATCCACCTTGATCTTGCCGGTCGTCTGGACGGTATCCGAGTGAAACACGATGCCATGTTCCCTCGCGATCAGTCCTATCTCGTGTATCGGCTGGATTGTGCCGACTTCATTGTTGCCGTGCATGATCGAGACGAGAGAGGTTGTTGATCTGATCTTCTTGTGGACGAATGCCGGATCAACCATTCCGAATCCATCGACCGGCAGCACATCGACCTCAAATCCTTCTCTTCGGAGCGAGTTGGCCGGGTGAAGCACGGCGTGATGCTCAATCGCCGAGATGATGATGTGGTTCTTTCCCTTCTTCCGGGCGGCCACGGCCACGCCCTTCAGCGCATAATTGTCCGATTCCGTCCCTCCGCTAGTGAAGAAGAGCTCGTCAGCTTTCGCACCGATGCAACGAGCGACGCGCTCCCGGCTGGTTTCAAGAATACTCCTTGCCTCTCTCCCAAACGCGTGCACCGAAGATGCATTTCCAAATGTTTCGGCAAAGAGCGGCATCATAGCCGCAAGAACCCGAGGATCGATGGGGGTGGTGGCGCTATAGTCGAGATAGACGTTTTTCATGCTCACACAATATACGTGAGTGCACCGGAACAATCAACGGAAAAGCCGGCCTCGAACTCAGAGCCGGCTTCGGTCGAACCAGAGTCGATGGGATACGCTATTTGAGTCGGTCTTCGCGCTCCTTCTGAATCTCACGAAGGATCTCCCGAAGATTCAGTTCGAAGCGGACTTCGAAGACGATGTATTCGGCGAGCTGTTTCTTGCTAAGCACTTCTGAGATCTCGTTCATATACTTTTCGCGAGCCTCATGCGTTTGATTTTGAAGCGCCCGAAGATCACTCAACACCTTGTCGTATTCCGCATCCGTGGCTCCCGACCGACGCAACGCCTGAATTTGCTGAAACAACCCGGCCTGTTTCATACGGATGTCCCGCATGGACTCCTGGTGCTTGTTATAGCGCGCAAAGAAGCGGATCGATGACTGCTCATCGAGGCTCAGTATCTCCATAAGTCGGATCTTCTTGAACTGCTCGACGCGTTCACCGGCCTGACCACGCATCTGTCCGGCACCTGGTACTCTCTGAGCAACAAGGTACCCGACCCCGACGAGAACAGTCGCGAGCATGAGCGCGATAAATCGAATCGACTTCATAGGATCGCCCTTTCGACGAGGCGCTGAAGCACGGCATCGACCTCAGCGTCGGTTAGCTCAACCAGCGTGCTTGAACTCGTCAAGGTCTGGAGGATATCCGAGGTTGATAGTGCGAGAGCCTCGGACTCTTTCTGCGAATCAACCTCGGGAGCTTCGCCGGAAGAGGGCTGGGATCCATCCTGCCCATCGGACAATCCGACTATCGGAATGTGGCCGTTTTGTTCGAGAATGACCAGTGCCATTTCGTCTGCCGTGACGTCGCCGATGATTGACTTCAATTGACCCTGACCCGGGATCGTCCCTTCTTTCGGAGATGAGATGTTGAGCAGTACAATGATAGTGATAGAAGCAACGGCGAGAGGCGAAACGATTCGCACCATCAGGGGATGAGTGAGGACGGAACGTGACTGTTTTTGCTCCAGTCGGCGGCGGATTCTTGGCAGAAGCGAGTTAAAATAGAGCGAGGATGGTCGCTCCGACTCGTCAACGTCCACCAGGACTGCCGTTGCACGTATCAGGGCGAGCTCCCTTGTGCAAGCCTCACACCGTAGGAGGTGGGACTCGACAACCCGCCGCAACTCTTCGTCGAGCGCTCCTCGTGTATAGTCGGGCAAGTGGTAGCTAACGTGTTCTGTGTGCGCGTTTGACATACTCCTCGATTTTCTTGAACGCGTGAAAGTAATTCGCCTTCAGTCCGCCCACCGAAGTCTTCAGGATCTTGGCAATCTCCTCGTACGGCATTTCCTCATAGTATCTGAGAAGAAAGACGGATTTTTGTTTTGCAGGAAGAGTCTCAATTGCCCGCTCGATCAGAGAACGATTTTCCTGTCGCTCCAAAAGCTCATCCGGTGCTGCCCCTTCAACATCCTCTGCATCAAACAATTCATCGATGCGAAAGAACTCGCGGATCTTCTGCTTCCGCACCGCGTTCAGCGCAACGTTGACCGTAATGCGGTAGAGCCAGGTGAACATTGTCGAGTCCCCGCGAAACTCGCAGAGGGACTCATACACCTTGCAGAATACTTCCTGAGTGACGTCGTCTGCGCTGTCATGATCGGCCACAAATCGGCGGGCGACCCAATAGATCCTCTCCTGATACCGGACGACAAGCTGATTGAAAGATGCTTCATCACCTTCCTGGAATTTCCGAATCAGATCGACGTCGCTTTGGTCATTCATTTCCCGTCCAAGGGCTCCCAGCGAAGGTGTTCTCGAGGGGCGGCGTCGGTCCGGGATGCTGGGGGCATTCAGACTCACGCCGGTTTGACATGATGAATCCGGAAAGGTTTAACTCGTTCTCCGATGCGAACTTAAGGCGGATGATGGAGATGTCCGACCGATAATTCCCTTTCTCCAAGAAAGTAGAGATTCACCAAACTTGAGATCGAGGAGGAGAGGGGGCGACCAGGTGAGCGATGGAAGTGCTTTCCGGATAAGGCAAAACAACACCTCTGACTCCAATCATCAGTTTCTGATCCGCTCGATTCTCACATTCACAACCGCCACATTAAGCCAGTCGCTTGACGACCATGACGGTCAGATCATCAGATTGAGGTTCCCCGGCGACGAATCGATCAACATCAGAAACGATGTTGATCTTCATTTCGGCCGCGGGTTTCTCCGCAGATTCCTGAATCTTCAGCCGGAGACGATCCTCTCCGTACTCCACAAATGCCTTGTTCATTGCTTCCGTCACTCCATCGGTGTAAAGAACAAGACCCTCCGTCCGTGTGATCTCGATACTCTCCTTCTTGTACTCGGCGATCTCGAACATCCCAAGCGGGAGTCCCCCCGCTCCTAGCTCGACAAGTGATTTCTTCAGGGGACTGAACACGAATGGGAAGTTGTGCCCCGCGTTTACGTAGGTGAAGTTCCCTCGCTCAAGATCCAGGATCCCAATGAAGAACGTGATGTATCGCTCCGGTTCCGTGTTCTTGTAGACGACGAGATTCAGCTTGCCCACCAACTCCGCCAGATCGATCTCACTCTCGATGTAAGCGTGCAGCGAGGCATGCAGCGTTGAGACGAGGAGCGCCGCAGGAACACCTTTGCCGGAAACATCCGCCACCACGAAAGCAAACTTCCGATCCGTCAGCTTGATAATGTCATAGTAATCTCCTCCGACCATTTTCGAAGGGCGCGCGAGGGCATCAACCTCGTATCCTGGAAGCGATGGGATCTCTTTCGGGAGCAGGCGTCGCTGAATTGCTCCAGCAATCTCAATCTCTTTCTCGATCCGTTCTTTTTCGACGATGGCCTGGTGAAGTCGGGTGGTTTCAATCGCCAGAGCCGCATGAACGGAGAAGGCGCCGAGAAATTGCTCATCGTCTTTGTCGAACACTCCCTCTCGCTTATTGAGAATCTGGAAGACGCCGATGATTTTCTTTTTGCGATCCCGCATCGGCATACAAAGCATGGTCTTGGTTTGGAAGCCCGTCCGGATATCGAACCCTGCAAAGAAGCGCTTGTCCTTCCAGGCATCTTGCAGATTGATGGTACGACCCGTCTTCGCGACGTGCCCTGCAATCCCCGTCCCGATGGGGAGCCTGATTTCCACAAGCTCTTTCCCTTTCAAAACCTTCGACCAGAGCTCCTTCTTCTCCTGATCGATCAGGTAGATCGTTCCACGATTTGCCTTCAGGTTCTTGACGGCCAAATCGAGGATGAGCGAGAGAAGTTTGTCGAGATCAAGCGTGGAATTCAGAATCTTCGAGGCATTGATGAGGCTCTCGAGTCGTTTGATTTCTTCGCGACTCGGCTTCGCTGCTTTTCGAGGGATGGGCATCTTGATTCTGGCAAGTGGGGTGGATGGGGTGGATGTCAGATCTCGTCGAAGGGAACGCAGAGGCACGTTTGATGCGACTTTGCATCCGGCTTCGCCTAACCCGTGTAGTTCAGTCGCCCTGCAAGTATAGGGCGATTCTTCATCATTGTCAAATCCGGATCAAAGGGCGGGATATGGCACTGGGACATTCATCATTCGGAGTTGGACACTCATCATTGCTGTCGTCGAGAATATCTGATTGCGAGGGCACAGCGTCCACCGGGGGCTCGCAACAAGCAAAAAGGGCATCCCGGCTCGGTGGCCAAGATGCCCTTCGCAAGAAATTCACACGAAAGCACTCAAGGAACGGTAGCAGTCCTTCGGGACGATTCGTGGGACTATTTCATCAGGGTCATTTTTTTCGTCGCGCGATGCAATCCGGCATGGATACGATAGAGATACACTCCGCTTGGGACTCCGACACCGGCATCGTTCGTGCCATCCCAGGCGATCGTGTGAAAGCCGGCACTAACGGTCCCGCCGCCGATCAGCGTCCGAACCTTCACACCCAGCATGTTGTAGACCTCCAGAGTGACAGGCTCTTCTTTCGGGAGGGCGAAGCTCAGGCTCGTTATGGGATTGAAGGGATTCGGGAAGTTCTGGCCCAGGGAAAACTCCGTTGGAAGGAGCCCATCTCCGTCACTAACACCAGTAATTGTGAAGTTCCAAAAGGTCGAGTCTTTCAGACCGCCCGGATCAGAAAAGACAGCAGTCACCGCGTTTGGCGCACCGTGCGGGCCGGGGAAGGATTTCGTGAAGGTGGAGTCGGCACCGCTTTTTTCCGTCGCACCGTTCACCTTCCACACAAATGTAAGCGCATCGCCATCGGGGTCGCTGGCACTGACCCGAAACGTCGTTGCCGTGTTGAACGAGACCTGCGAGACGCTTGTCGGGACTCTGCTCACGTACGCCGGCTTTCGATTGACGTTGGTAACGGTGATCGAGGCAGTCGTGCTGTCGGATAATCCTCCGGAGTCCGTGGCACGAAAGAGAATCGAGTAGGAGCCGGATTGGGTGAAGCTCGGAGTCCAATTGAATGCCCCGGTCGAACTGCTGAGCGAAGCGCCGGTCGGCGATGTGGAAGAACTGAATGTCAACGGATCACCGTCGGGATCGGTTGCACTCAGGTTGAAGTTGAGCGAAGTCCCCTCGGCTACCGACTTGGCAGAGACGGAAGCGATGGTCGGCTTCTGATTGACGTTTGTCACCGTTATCGAGGCGACAGTGCTATCGCTGAGAAGACCGGGATCAGTGGCGGTGAAGGTCACGGAATATGAACCCGCTTGAGCAAAACCAGGCGTCCAACTAAAACTGCCGGTTGAAGCACTAAGCGTTGCTCCTGTTGGCAGGTTCGGTGAGCCGTACGTGATGACGTCGTTGTCCGGATCAGTTGCGACGACGCTGAAATTCAATGCCGATCCTTCGGCAACGGTTTTGGCAGCTATCGCTGTTATTACAGGTTTCTGATTCACATTGACAACTGAAATCAACGCCGTCGTGCTATCGGAAGAACTGGCCGGATCAGTCGCCTTGAATACGACCGAGTAGGAGCCTGACTGTGTGAAGCCCGGCGTCCAACTGAAGGCACCGGTTGAACTTCCGAGCGTTGCGCCGGATGGCAGATTGGACGAACTGTACGTTAGAAGATCTCCATCCGGATCTGTGGCACTCACTGTGAACGTTAGCGGTTGACCTTCGTTGACGCTCTTTGGAGTTACCTGGTTGATGGTAGGCTTTCGATTGACCCTGATGGAACCGTTCGTGGATGTCGAAGATGGAGTTCCTTCATTGAACTTAACAAGATAAAACGTCAAGCTCGTAAGTCCTGGGGATCTCAATTCAGCCGTAACGTTTATCAGCGTGCCGCTTCCGGACAAGGCAGAAATCCCGGCCGCAACAACGATAAGAGTGTCTGGTTTTGCCGTATTGGCAATGACTGACGCCATAGATTCCGAGATTGTCCCCGATCTGTCGATACCGGTGAGCTTGGCTACCGTAGAGTCGAATCTGATCCTGACGTCGAACGCCGTCACACCCTTTCCCGTGAGATCACTCACCGTGATCGGGATCGTCATAGTTGTGCTGGGAGCTCCTGTCACGTTCGGCAAGCTGACTGTCACTTGGGCCGAGGCAAGAGATGGGAAGAAGGACTGGAAAAGCAGGGGAAACCAAAAGGTCATGCAGAATCTGTTAACCAACCGTTTCATAAAAATGTCTCCATGAAGTTGAGGACATGGGATTGAATTCGTGAGTGGTACACGATGGTAACCAAGAAGCGTGTGGTGTCCCCACGAGGTTGCCGGAAAGATTGAGAATGTACTGCTAGGATGTCGTGCCGGATGTCACACATGCATCGCTCCCCGACATCCAATACTCTTGTGGTGGTCGTGATGAACCCACTCGTCCATAACCCGCAACTGCTCGCGAACGAGATCGTACTCTCTTTGCACAAACAGGTGCATTCGTAAGCATCACAACTTTGCACATGATGCTGATCGTTTTGCTCAGAGTCAATACCCCGCGAACCCCCCGTTCATGGATCCCTTTTGATGGGATCCCCCAAAAAAAACTTCGATCAGTATGAAGCAATCCGCGGCGAAATCTGGTAGACCCCGTGCGCCCAGGTCCATTCCCTACGGCGGGAGCCTTGTAATGATGCCGAGAACATATTGCAGGATCAACGCTGCGTCGTAGGCGGTAATAGTTCCATTTGCGGAGGCGTCGGCCGCAATGAGCGCAGATATGTCGGTCAGGATTGTCACGCCGGTGACATGTTGAAGGACCAATGACGCGTCAAAAGCAGTGACGGCACCATCGCCAGACACGTCCCCCCTGAGCCTGGCACGAAGCACGGACACCGTTGCGCTTGTGCTGTCGCTTCGACTGCCATCGCTCACTAATACTTTCACTCTATAACTCTGGCCGGCCTGGCCAAAGAGTGGAGACCAGACGATCAAACCGTCGGCGGATATTTCCATTCCCTGAGGTGGATCCTGAAGCCGAAAGGTCACCGGATCGCCGTCGGGATCTATGGCGTCGTACTTGAAGCGAAGCGTATCCTGAGTGTCATAGATTGTTGTGTCACGGAGAACTCTGGTGAAGGTTGGCCCTCTATTGACGTTGAGAACGAGGATGCTCCCCGACGTGATAACGGTGAATTGGCCATCGGTTGCCGAGACGATGATCGAGTACGGTCCCGCCTGGCTGAACGAAGGAACCCATGTGAACCGACCCGTAGATGGGTTGATCGAAGCGCCGGCGGGTGGATTGACGAGCGAAAAAGTAATTAACTCACCGGCGTCAAGAGGATCTGCCACGTAGTCAAAAGTAAGTTTTTGATTCTCTTGGATGCTTGTATCCCGCAGCGAACTCAGAAAGACCGGTGGTCGCGTTGGGAAGCCGATCGCAAACCGACCACCTTGAGTTGAGAGTCCCGAAGTCGCCGCGAGAGCGCGCACTGATATAATCGTATCACCCGGAGAGGGGATTTGAATGCTGTTCGCCGGGTAGCTCAGACCCGTCCCTTCGAGTTGCCAAGCGTTTGTCGATGCATTGCCGTCGACGCGCCAAATGATTCNNAAATGATTCGGAGATCCTCGGGGCGAGAAGAGACGAAGCCATACCCCGTCCCTTGAACCTCGAAATCGAATTGTTGAGAAGCAGAGAACGCCGTTGGCGTCGTCTTGACCTTCCAATAGTACGGAGGGTAGCCTCCGATCCGAACTCCACTTCCCCCATCGAGGGGCAATCCGATGATGCCACCAGGAGATTCCTCGACAAACTGCACCTCGACATTCGTTGGATTGACGGCGGGATACGCGTTGGTGAAGTTGATCGTCACTGGACGGAATCTCGTCGCTGTTCCAATGGGGAATTCGAACCGTCCATTCGGCCAAACAGATGGATTGCCGGCTCCGCCGGAAACAAAATGCCTGACCCGCCCACGAATATGACTGACATTGCTCCCGGTGATGGAAGATCTGTCGAATCCTTGACTCGTCTGGGTCTGTGACAGAACCACAATTGCAGATTCCGCCTCGACTATCCCGTTGACGAAAACGATATTTGCTCCAGACAGAAATACAATCCCCCCCCCTCGCAGCGTGAAACCGGACCGGTTGTTCAGTCGCAAATTTATCGTTGAAGCTCCACCTTGAAACGTAAGCCCGTCAGGAGGCGTGGTGATGACCTGGTGTTGAACTCCCGCGAGGTCCACCATTGCGGCGGAACCCGTTGTGTTCGTGATGCTACCGGCCGACACCGCCATATGCCCCAGCACCGTAAGCACCCGGGAAACAAACGAACCTGGAGCCCCCAACGACAATCCACCGCCGGCAGAAGTCAGGGTCAAATCACCGACGGTCCGAGGCTGATGCAGAACAACATGCGACGTATTCCCGTTGTCATCGTTGGCTACGGTGAGGCTACGGACAAAAGTCCCTGCACCGGCCTGGAATTCGCTACTAGTGCTCGTTATGGACGTCCCCGGCTTGTAGACAAGATGGTACTCCGAGACTGTCGGTGCATCGGACGCACCCCCTGTTGATTCAAACCGGCCACGCCCGATGATCATCGTTGAACCCAGAGCCATCGTCATGTCGAGAGCTCCCTCATCCAACTCGCCGGACAGGAGGGATAACGTACCGTTTACGGTGATGCTCTTATCGAGAGTCACATTGTCTGAGGATGACGACGAGTTCGGGTTATCGATCGTGAGATCGCGTAGGACCGTTCCCACTGTAGGCAACTCTCGACCGGTAACAATGTTGCCATTTGCTTGATCGATAAGGTAGGATACGTTGACACTTGGACCGAATAATGGTGTAGCGGTGATCCTGGCGGCCGTCCTTCTGCGAATGACCGTAACGCCACCACTCATGATAAGCGTCCCCGGATCCGTCACGAGGGTTCCGTTCACTAAATCCAGTCTTCTTGTTACGGTGAAAGCCTGTCCGGGGCTTGCATTTGAGACGCTGATGTCGTTCTTCACAGTCAGGTTCGGGATGGAGAAACCGACGCCCGGTTCAAACTGCTGAGGAGCGACTCCGGAAAATCGGAATTCTCCCGTCGTCGCCGTAACCGTACCGGCTGACCGATTGTAGGACCGCAGGTTTGATCCACTCCCCGTTCCAAGCAATACGACGTGGTTGGCACCGATGACGAGTTCCCCACCGATGTGAGTGAACATGTCGGTGATAGATAGTTCCCGGGCCGCCGATGTGGTTGAGGCGATTGTTAATGTTCCAGTGCCGCCGGGAGTATTCAGCGTCATTTCTTCGATGCTGTAGTTTCCACCGACGGATATGACGGTAGACGGACCTGCAATGATGAGAGCACCTCCACGTATCCCCGAGACGTCGTTCGAAACGATTACTCTCGTGTTGCTCCCCCCGCTCCCATCGTCCATCAGAACGATTTCAGTTCCTGTGAATGTTAGATTGTTTGTGTCGAAGGTGAATAATGGTATACCGACTGATGCCGTCGCACCGATTTGCATTCGCCCGCTTACCCGACCGGAGGCTGTCAGGAGTGTGTTGGCCAAGACCTTCAGATTTGGGAGCGCGGTTGCCGGAGTATTGCCAATGGCCAAACTAGCCCCGGAACGATTCATGACTAAAGATCCTCCAGATGCGGAATAGCCCAAGGCACTGCTGCCCTGAGAATAGGATCCACTCGTCGTAAGCTGAAGATCGTAGGGGCCCAAATTCAGCCTGCCTGAATTGAATGAGATCCCTCCCCGTACTTCAACGGAACTTGTGAGAGTCAGGGCGTTGCCTGCAATCGTCAGTGTGCCTGCGATTCTTTGTTGAGCGGCGAGTAGCGTAGGCGAAGATGTTGACGATCCCATTCCAAGCGAGACGATGCTGTTGGGCCGAGTCGAGAAGGAGCCGTTAATTGCATGAACGCTGGAGAATGAGCACGATGTAGTCGAAGAAACGACAACGTCCCCGAGCGATCCCGGCTCGGCTGAATCGAGACTTCCCACTACGGTTACCACCGCCCCACTGAACAACAAATAGTCCCCCGCGTCCACAGTGGCGAGCATTCCACGAATGTTGTGTACCACTCCGGTCCCGCTCAACTCGAAGGCATCGTTTGCGGTGCCGTCGGGGGCGATGCGGACGGCGGCGAGAGGACCGAGGGAGAGGGCTCCGTTGTATACAAAACCGTTTGCAGGTAGCTGGAAGAAGTGTGGGGTTCCAGTGAGAAGATTCCCATCACCATCCCGCCCATCGCTATCGATATTGATCGACCAATGACGAACATTGGCTAGAGGAGCGATAAGTTCCTGGCCCGTTGTCACATTGGAAGTAAGGGAACCCGTGTATTCGAGATCATATGACACGTTCGCGGCGTTGAACAATCCGCCGACAGGGAGGATTCCACCGGACGAAGTGATATCCCGGACGATCCGCGCCGTCGAACCGGCCGGACCAAAATCTCCTGCAGCGATTTGAACTGTGCCGGAGACCAACTTTAGCATGCGGTTGAATTTCACACTACCCGTAACCGTCATCGAATTCGAGCTGCCGATATCGACAATGAGCGAAGAGAACGCTCCGGATCCGCTTGCCGTGGCTTGTACGCCTGAAACGGCCCGCCCCCCCGGAAGTGACGCTCCACCGATAACGACGGCACCTTCCCCTTCAACAAGAATCCTCCCCCCGTTCGTCAATGCCGCGTTATCCCCATTGACAATGAGCTGATTTGCGTCTAACGAAATAACCGTACCCTCAGACACCAAGAGCGATTGTGAAATCGCAAGCGTATTGTCAATTGCGATTGTGCCCCCAGCATTGTCCAAAATGAACTTTCGGAGCTGAAAGGACGGTCCTGACATCAACCTTTGATTCCCGGTTCCCGCAAGCGACAGAGTGGATCCGGAATTCGTTACAAACGATCCGGCCGTCCGACCGAAATCACCACTCACACGAAGTTGACCTGACACGCCCGATCCGAGAACGAAGGTACCTCCAATCTGCGTGAACCTCGAGGCACTTACGATAACCTCATCCATCACCCGCATCGTTCCCCCTTGTATAGTCAAGGGACCTGCAACCGAGATCGGCGCCTGTGCTGTGAGCTCACCCTCTGACAATACGAGGTTCTGGAGGTCGAAGGGATTGGAATGGAGCTCTGTTTCACCGCCGGCCCCGGAGATGGCGACGGATCCAAGATTTCCCCCGTCGAAGGTCAGGGTCCCAGATCTATGCGAGAGAAGGATTCGACCAGTTGAAACTGAAATCGATCCGCCGTTTGTAAAATGTGCTACGACCGACGGACTGGTTGTGCCACCTATGCCGTTGTTGAAGAAAGGAGCTTCCGTTAGCCTTGATACCGCCAATGTGTGAGAGCCAAGGACGATCGTCTTCCCGACTGCATTCGTGATCCTTTGATAGAGCTCCGTTGGTCCGTTGATGATAATACTGCCGCTGGCGGCTCCGACATTGGCCATACTGCCACGAAGGATTCCAGAAATTGTCAATGTCCCAGTGTTCGAATTGATGGTGTTGACGGTGAAGTTTCTGTTGCCAGAGGTCGTCCCCACGCTGTTGACAGCCCTTATCCCCTGCGAAAAGGACAAGGCCCCCGTGCCGGCATTTTCTACCGCTACTCCGAACAAAGCGTCTCCCGTCGGGCTGGCGATCGTGCTCGCGGACAACTCGACGATCGCAGAGAAAACTATCGAACCGGAGGAGGTATTTCGAACAAGGGATGTGCCTGCACCTGCCGGATAAGTCTTCTGAGCGATTGGAGTCCCCGACACATTGGAGGCGGAGCGCCATGTCACCGGCTCAGCAAAACCGACTGATCCTGTCCCGTGATTCTCGATCGATGAAATAGAGGAATCGCTTGGTGAAGGCGCAGATCCGACAACTAATGAGAGTTCGCGATTGAAAGCAGCGGAGCCGGTTCCCTGAACAAGCACATCCGCCACGCTCGGTTGTGTGGAAGCGTCCCCGATATGTCCAAGCTCGATTACACCGTTGAAGATGGCATGTCCAGAGGAAATCGTTATTCCCCTCTTGGGCGGGGCTCCCGGAGCTCGCCCCTCGGGAATCGCCGATCCGCTGAATCCCATTGAGTTGGGGAACGTGATGGTCGAGCCTGGATTTCGACTTACGGTCAATGTTCCCTCGCCATAGCTNNCGGGACTCTGGCCCTGCCGTAACGTTACCCGCCCCCTGATAAAGGAGAGAGACGCTTGCGCCTTTCAAAGGAGCCTCTCCTGTAAAGCCTGCCAGACCGTTAAGCATAATCGTGCTTCCATTGAGCAGCCTCATATGAGAACTTGACGCAAGATAAACCTGGCCGCTCATAAGCGATACTTTTGAGACAGGAAAGCCGCTCGAGTGGGCGTGTGAAAGGCTTAGGTATTCATTGCCAGTGGCCGACGTAACAGTGAGGGAGCCGTTGGGAATACTAATGAGNNAGATTAGCACTGTATTCATCCGACGTGTGAGTGATAAGCGCTCCGTTGGAGTTCTTTACGGAGTTGGCCTCAATGAGGATTCTAACTTCATTACTGCCGTCAAGAGAACGTAGTTCGACCGTGAGCCCATCAACAAGGCGAGGGTACTTCGTGTAAATGAATTCTAGATCCGCGTTGTCGATTGCATTCGACGTGGAACCATCAGTATCGATGCCATCGCCGGGGTAAGTACCGGCGTAAATGACGAGCCTGCCGGCCCTATCGACCAGAGTCAGTCCGGCGTGAAGAGATGCTTTTGGTCCGCTCCCTGGAGGAGTATTTGTTGGATTGGCTCCGGAGTAGGTGTCTGATCCGTTGGTGACATCGACATAGACTACCGGTAACTGGGGGAAGGCCGTCTCCAATGAGAGCAGGATCAGGAAGGCAAGGATGACAAACCGCAGAGGAAGTTGGAACATGACTCGGATTTCAGAACACATCGGGTCGCGGAGGGAAGTTCGGGATTTCCGAAAGGTTATGTTTGATCCACCTCAAATCGACGATGGATTCGAGCATAAAGCAAAAAGGCAGACCCGGCACCGGGGTCTGCCTTTTCGTGAATCTATGCAAGAAGCGTTCTTAACTTACTTCAACAGCGTCATCTTCTTCGAAGCCTGGAACGATCCGGCATTAATCCGATAGAGGTACACGCCAGTTGGCATCGAAACGCCAACGTCATCTCTCCCGTCCCACGATACGTTGTGGCGTCCGGCATTCTTCGCTTCACCGCTGAGCAATGTGCG
>DMMN01000144.1 GCA_003453835.1 Bacteroidota bacterium
TTCCTGAGGCGGTCAACTTGAGCTGATTCACAGTAACTACTCAGCCAAAAACCTTCTAAAGAAAGGGAATTATTCAACCCACGAAAGACCCCGACCGGAAAATTGTCGGGGCAGGCATGGAAAACGCAAAATGATTTGTTTCAGCATAAAGGAGTTCTGTGGTCGTCTCTAGCGTTCGTGTAATTCGCGTGTTTAGTGGGCATTAGGTCAAGGTGAGCAGTTACGATTGACAATCAAGTAATCGGAAAGATCGTACTCATAATCAACAACCCAGCTCCCTGGTTGCTGAACTCGTAAGAAAAACATAGGTGAAGAGGCGGAGTTCTTCTCCCCTTCTCTCTTCACCCCTGCTCCGCTGCAGGTTGTGGAACCATGAAATCGAACATTCTCACAGTACTCAATCTCCTGATCGCCCTCCTCTGGCTTGGGTGCGGAAACGACAACGGCGAGTTCGGTGACTACCGCTATCGTTCCGATATGCACGAGCAGTCGTCATTCAAGAAACACGAGGACCCCCGTCCGCCCGTTGCCGGGACCGTTCCTGTCCGCGGCTTCGTCGAGAAGGTACGAGATTCGCTGGCTGCCGCCAGGCTCGTCAATCCCGTCAGGCACACGGCAGCCAACGCCGACTCGGGAAGGTTCTTGTATCAAACCTATTGCTCCCCTTGCCATGGCGTCGGTGCAAAGGGAGACGGCCTCGTGGCCGCGAAATTCCAGAAACCTCCGGACCTCGTGGCCCCCAAATACGTGAAAGCCCCGGATGGCTACATCTACTTCGTCATCCAGTATGGACGGCTGATCATGCCGCCGTACTATGAAGCCGTCAAATTTCGTGAACGCTGGCTCATCGTGAATCACCTTCGGTCGCTCCAACGATAACCATGTCAGAAACCTCTCTCATCCTTCCGCCCGGGGAATTTCCCGCGAAGCTGACGGCGACACTTCGCATTCTCCTCGTTGTCGGAATCTTCATGCTGCTGGCGGGAATCTTCGGCTTTGCCTCCGAACGCGTCTGGCTTTCGTACCTGATCAACTTTTGTTTCTGGAGCGGTCTCGCTCAGGCGGGCGTCGTATTTTCAGCCGCGTATCGCCTCACGATCGGAAGATGGGGTGAAACGATCCGGCGGGTCTCGGAAGGATTTATCCTGTTCATCCCTCTCAGCATCTTTCTCTTTCTTCTCACCTTTCTCGGACGGCACCATCTCTGGCCCTGGATCGAGGAACCGATCGAGGCGAAAGCCGCCTGGCTGAACGAGACATTCTTCTTCTTCCGAGTGACGTTCTATTTCCTCGTCCTTTCCATCATAAGCCTTCTCTACGTTCGCGCGTCTATTCGCCCGGAAATCGGTTTGCTGAAAGAGAAAGGTCTTGTGCCGGCGTCGTTCTGGGTGGATTGGATCACCGCGGGATGGAGAGACTTCAACCGCGAGCGCGAAGATTGCGAACAGAAACTCTCCCGGCTGGTGCCGGTCATGCTGATCGCGTACGGCGCGATCTACGCGTTTGTCGGGTTCGATGTCGTGATGTCGCTGGAGCCGCACTGGTACAGCACGATGTACGGGTGGCTCTACTTCGCCCACGCGTTCGATGCCGGCGTTGCTGCAACGATCATCGTGGCAATCCTTGCGCGGAAGTACTTCCACCTGGAAGAAATGGTCTCGACGAAGCAATTCTACGACGTGAGCAGGCTGTTGATGGGGCTGTGCATGCTCGCGGGTGGATTCTACTGGTCGCAGTACCTCGTCACCTGGTATGGAAACCTCGGCGAGGAGATCGAGCGGTTCATTCTCCGGTTCTCGCATGATCCATGGCCTCCATTTCAATGGGCGGTGATCATCCTCCTCTACTTCTTCCCGATCGTCATCTTTCTCAGTCGCTCGGTGAAAGAGAGACCTCGAATGCTCCTCGTCATCGCCACGATCATTCTTGTCGCGAATTGGTTTTATCACTTCATCGAGATCGCCCCATCGGTGTGGAAAGATCCCGCGCCTCCGCTCGGGCTTATTGAAATCAGCATTACGCTTGGGTACGCTGGCGCCGTCGGGTTGTGCTGGCTCGCGTATGCGAGGGTCGTGCCGCTTGCTTCTGCCGCATCAGCGACTTCTGAGCAGCTCCACGAGCCTGGCCGACGAGCATAATTTGGGGTGAGCAGATGAGTTGCGGAGGAGGCCATCGTCTATTGCCATGGCGTGTATTGTTTCGCTGACCAGCGCTTCATCTCACCATTCCTCTTCTCGAAGTGGACATCAAAGAAGCCATCCCCACGAAGAACCTATCTGAAACTCAAACCTGTACCCAGTGCGGGCTTTCGTTTGGCCGAGGCGGCGTCGCTCGCACGAAGGGCGCCCTCACGCTCCACTTTTGCTGCTACGGTTGTTCGTTCACCAACTCGCTGACCGGCGCAAAAGGAGAAGCCGGCACGGCCGCTCTGTTCCTGGCTCGTCTCGGCTTCGCGGCGTTCCTTTCGATGAATATTATGGCCCTCAGTTGGATGATCTACGACAACGGCTGGACGACGTTCGGCATCGAGCCCGACATCCTTCCGTACTTCGAAAAACTTCTCTTCGTTCTCTCGCTCCCCGTGATGCTTTTCGTCGGCTCGCCATTCGTCCGGAACGCATTGCGTGAGATCCGATCTACATCGTTGTCGATGGACAGTCTCATCGCCCTCGGGTCGTTTTCGGCATTCTTCTTCTCGACGTATGAGATCTTCACGGGCGGCGATGGAGTCTACTTTGACACGGCCACAATGACGATTGTCCTCGTTACGGGAGGAAGATATCTCGAAGCAACGGCTAAGGTCAGGACATCGGCCGCCGTGAGGAAGTTGATCGACCTCCGGCCGGATACGGCGCGCATCCTACGCGACGGAAAGGAAATGGTTCTTTCGACCGGCGGCGTTCGTATCGGGGAGACCATGAAGATCCTTCCCGGCGAGCGCATACCGCTTGACGGAACAATTCTTGAAGGGAGAACATCCGTGAACGAGTCGCTGCTCACTGGAGAGTCCCTTCCGGCGGTCAAGACAATCGGGGATCAACTGTTTGCGGCAACGATCAATATCGAAGGGGTGGTTCTTGCAAGAGTATCGGCTTTGCAGCAGGAAACGGTTCACGCTCAAACGGTCCGGCTGATGGAGGAAGCGCAGCGTTCGCGATCGCCCATGCAACAGTCTGTCGACAGAATCTCTGGATTGTTTATCCCGATCGTCATTGCCGTTGCCCTGTTTACGTTCGCAGGTTGGTCGGTTGCGGGGGACGTTGAGGAGGCACTGCTTCGGGCGTTGACGGTACTCGTTGTGGCTTGCCCGTGCGCTTTGGGAATCGGTACGCCGCTCGCAAGCGCAATTGGCATCGGGCGCGCCGCCGAGCAGGGAATATTGATCCGAACGACATCGGCTCTCGAGCATCTTGCCGACACGAAGATCGTTGCGTTCGACAAAACCGGAACGCTGACGGACGGCGAGCTCTCGGTGACGGCCGTGAGAGCGAACGGGAATGAAAAGGAGTTGCTCGAACTTGCCATGTCTGTCGAGAGGAACTCAGAGCACTCGATCGGCAAAGCGATCATGAAGTATGCAGAAGCGAAGTCAGTGAAAGCGCTCCCGGCACGAAACATCGTTGCCCAACCGGGATTGGGCATCAAGGCGGATGTGGCAGATGGCGGTGCGTGGAAGAGCGTCGTCATTGGAACGGAAGCGATGGTAGCTCTTGAAGGGATGATGATCGATGATGCGAATCGGGCGCCTGCCCGTCTGTCCGGCGAAACAGCTTTGTATGTCGGATGGAATGGTGCTGTGCGAGGAGCAGTTGTCTTGCGAGATTCACTTCGACGGAACGCGAAAGAAGTGGTGCAAACGCTCCATCAACAAAGAATACAGACCATCCTTCTTTCTGGTGATGCCGCCGAAACAACAGAGTCTGTGGCCCGATCGGTCTCGATCGATGAGGCGTTCGGCAGACTCCTTCCGAAGGAAAAGCTTGAGAGAATCCGCACCCTGAAAAACCGCGGCACGCTGGTGATGGTGGGTGACGGGATCAATGATGCTCCGTCGCTCGCCGCGGCCGATGTCGGCATCGCGTTAGGTACTGCCACCGACATCGCGAAGGAGAGTGCCGATGTTTTGGTCATCGGGGATCACCTCGAGAGAATTCCGTGGCTCCTCGAATTTGCACGGCGAACGATGGCCACGATTCATTGGAATCTCTTCTGGGCTTTTGGCTACAACGCGATCGGCATTCCCCTGGCTGTGGCGGGATTGCTGCAGCCGATTCTGGCAGCGACCGCCATGGTGTTGAGCAGCCTCTTTATCATCGCCAACTCGGGTCGCCTCATGCGACGGCACAAGGCGGACGCTCAGGCTTGAAAGTCTTACCGAAAGTTGTACCTTGCTAGTTGTCCGACGGTCGAGCCGCCGGAATTTCTTTCCGGCGGCCATGTCAACGAGGTGAAGATGCCCACATCACGCTCCTCACGATCTCTGCTCCTGCTTTCCACGATTGTTCTGCTTGTCGGTTCAAATCCTCCATCCCCTCCTTGTGGTGAATCCGAGTCGGTTTTCGATTCACGAAGTCAGGAGAAAGCGTTTGAGCGACTCCGGCTGGAAATGGTGCGCACACAAATCCAGGAACGCGACATTGCGGATGTCACCGTGCTTCGGGCTATGCAACGGGTCCAGCGCCACGAGTTCGTGCCGCCAGATTTGGTCCCGGAAGCATACGAAGATCGTCCCCTCCCGATCGGCTACGGACAGACCATCTCCCAGCCCTACATCGTTGCATTGATGACGGAGCTCCTCGCTCTGAAAAAACATCACAAAGTGCTGGAGATCGGAACGGGGTCGGGGTATCAAGCCGCAGTGCTTGCCGAGATCGTTGATTCGGTGTTCACGATCGAGATTGTTCAAGCGCTTGCCGGGAGCGCGGAACAGCGACTTAAGCGACTGGGTTACGACGGCATCAATGTTCGATGGGCCGATGGGTACGACGGATGGCAGGAGCACGCCCCGTTCGATGCCGTCATCGTCACCGCAGCGGCGGAACATATTCCTCCGCCACTTCTCCGGCAATTGAAAGAAGGAGGAAGGATGGTGATTCCCGTCGGTCATCCGTTCTTCGTCCAAAATTTGATACTGGTTGAGAAAAGGGCCGGCAAGATAACGACGCGCACCATCGCGCCCGTACGGTTTGTTCCGCTCACACGACAACGATGACGAGCCGCCTTTCCTGGATCGTCGGGCTTGTATCCGTTGCTCTCCTCGGATTCGAGCTTTCCCTCATGCGGTTGCTCTCCTACGTGTTGTGGTATCATTTTGCGTACATGATTATCAGCGTCTCGCTGCTTGGCTTCGGGGCAAGCGGTACGTTGCTGGCGCTGGCGAGACCAACAATCTTGAAGTACCGACAGATCGTCTTGTCCACGTCACTGTGCTGTTGCATTCTTTCTTTGGCGCTCTCGCCTTTGCTTCTCTCCGAAATCTCAATCGATCCATTCCTGCTTTTCTCGGACATGTGGAAGTTGTGGCAACTTGGGCCCTTCTATCTTCTTGCGTTTCTCCCCTTCTTCTCCGGAGCCATCGTCATCGGGCTTGCGTTCGTCCAGCATCCTGAGCACGTAGGGCGGCTCTACTTCTTTAACATGGCCGGTTCCGGTGCAGGAAGCCTTGGCGCCGTCGGATTGATGCACTGGGTCCATCCGGTATCGCTCCCCCTGGTTATGGCTTTCGTCGCCCTGCCGGCGCTCTGGCTGGCATCATTTGGTGGTGAACGGAAGAGATTTTCGCTCGCGGTCGTCACTTCCTTCACGTTGATCGCCATCGCGATGTTTTCTCCGCCAGGAGTCGGGATGTCGCAATACAAGGGACTTTCGAAAGCACTTCTCCTGCCGGAGGCGCGGATCGTTCTACAAAAGGTAAATCCGCTGGGAGTTCTTGAGGTTGTTCAGAGTCCCGCGCTCCGGTACGCGCCGGGGATGAGTTTGATGTACGAAGGGAGAATCCCGCCGCAGGTTGGAGTGTTTAATGACGGCGAATGGGTTGGATCGATACTCGACGTGCGCGACTCATCCGGACTCCGGTTGCTGGACCATTCCGTCTCGGCAGTACCATTTAGGCTCATGAAAGAGCCTCGGGTCTTGGTGATTGGATCCGGGACGGGGAATGACGTGCATCTTGCGCTCAATCATGGGGCGCAACATGTCACCGGCATCGAGATGAACAAGGGACTTCTTGATGTACTCGATCAGGAACTGAATGAGCGAACAAACAACCTCACGAGAGATCCAAACGTTACATTCATAGCGGAAGAAGCCCGGGCATATCTCTCAAGGGATAAGAAAGAATACGACCTCATCATTCTCCCGATACTGGAAGGACAATCGGCTTCTGCTGCGGGTTTGCACGCCCTCTTCGAGAATTATCTCTTTACCGTCGAATCGTTCAATGGAATGATCGATCGGCTCTCGCCGGAAGGCATGCTGGTCGTTCATGCTTGGATGACGCACCCTCCGAGAAGCTCGCTCCGGACGATGCTCATGATTCTTGAGGCATTGAGAGAGCGGGGGATTGACCGGCCGGAAGAGCACGTAGCGGCGATCCGTAGCTGGGGAACCGTCAGCGCGATGGTGAAGAAGGAACCGTTGACGAAGAACGAGGTGGCAGAGATCCGTTCCTTCTGCAGCGACCTCGGTTTCGATCTGATCCATCTTCCCGGCCTGCGGCCGGATGAGGTGAACCGTTTCCATGAGCTGACTCCCGACCATCTCTTTGAAGCAACCTGTGCGAGTCTTCGCGGAAATCTTGAGGCGTTCACGGATCAATATCTCTTCAACGTCGGACCTTCGACAGACAATCAACCGTATTCTTCCCACTTCTTCAAATGGGAACGTTTGCCCGAACTGCTGCAGATGTACGGTTCCGGCCAGATACCGTTCTTTGAGCTCGGTTACTTCTTTCTGCTGGTCACACTCATCCAACTTGTCGTTGTAAGTTCTGTACTGATGATCATCCCGCTGAGGATCAGACGTACCCATCAAGTCGTTCGCGGATCGCTGTGCCGAACACTTCTCTACTTTGGTGGAATCGGCGTCGGGTACATGGTGACGGAAATCGTGATGATCCAGAAGTTCATCTTGTTCCTCGGCCATCCGGTCTACTCTGTTTCGATCATCATCACCACAATGCTTGTTTCCTCAGGGTTGGGGAGTCTTGTCTCCGGCCGGTCTCAGGGAAAGAATCTGCTGCTTCTCTCCTTCATCTGTCTCCTCACGATCTTTACTGCATACTTCCTCTTTCTCTCCCCGCTGCTTCAGGTGTTGCTGGTCCTGGATTTCGCCTGGCGGGTTCTCGTCTGCACGGCATTTCTCGCTCCCGTCGGCTTCGTGATGGGATTCTTCTTTCCGCTCGGCCTTCGTCGCATCTCCGACGAATCTGTTGATCTCATTCCCTGGGCGTGGGGGATCAACGGGTACTGTTCAGTGGTCAGTGCGAGCCTGGCGCTGTTCATCTCGGTGGAGTTTGGGATAAGCTCTCTGCTTCTATTGGCGATGATCTCATACGGTCTCGCGGCGCTGTCCGTGAAGAAAAGTCCTTTCTAGTCTTGCGTCTCAGACACCCGTTGAACATGTCCCAGGACAGGATTACCCACGAATCCACACGAATGTGCACGAACGACTGTTCGAGGAGGCGTGTCTCGATTATTCTTTGTTAAGATTCGCGGAGATTTGTGGGAGTTTTCTTCACCGTTTTTTGGAACGCCATACCAGGCCCCGCTCCTACCCGCACCAGTAAAGGTGAAATCACCACAAGCTTCATCAGCCTCCAGGCGTAATCCCCATCCGGAGTCTTGACTTTCGCAGTTGAATTACCGCTGCTTGACATTCGCAGGAAAAACGTATACAATTCGTCGTCGGATTTAACGACTAGCGAGTCCATCCACGACCGTCTCGCCTCTCGCCCGAAGGGCTCTTATGACGAACGCGAAGAACGCTACCCCCGAATCACAAAGACCTCGCGCCTACGAACTGAATCATTACCCCTGGCATCTGGGAAAGGTCCCACCCACCGTGAAGGTCGGTGGCGAAGAGAAGCCCCATCCTGCATGGCGAAGCGCGATTTTCGTCGTGCACGGCATGGGAACACAGGTGATTACGGAGACGGCAGCTACGCTGCGCTCCGGCTTTGAAGACGTCATTGAATCGTTGCTGGCGTGGGAGAGGAAAGAAGGAATCGAAACGCCGCTTGCCGCTCTCGGAGCGATTCCTCCGCCGCTCATCGCTGAAGGTTACTGGGCAAACTATGAAGATCTCAAAGCAACGTTTCCGGAAGATTGGGCCGATCTCGACGGAAGAAAGCGGAACTTCTTCGCCGCTCTTTGGAGAACGCGGCTCCTCTCTCCGACTCGGACGTTCTTCTGGCTTCTGCGGCAACAAGCCCGTTTGCTGAATCCTCGCGTGATTTGGGAAGTCGGGCTCTTCGCGTGGTTCCTTTACATCCCTCTTCAGGTTGTTTCTCTCGCGGCATTGCTCATCACGCTTCTCAGATGGCGAAAGATTCTCTCAAGAGTTCTTGCCGATGTACGTTTGTATGTCGCGCCGGAAGGAATTACGGAGCGAGCGATCGTGCAGCGCATCGACTATCGTGTCGGGAGCGAGTTCCTCCGCATGCTCGGCCTTGATTGGGAGTTTCGTCCCCTCCCCTCGAAGAAACAGCGAAAGCTGAAGAAGAAACCCTTGAACTTCGAGCGCGTTATCTGGGTTGCCCATAGCCTGGGAACGGTCATCAGCTTCAATGTTCTCTCCGATCTTTTTGCGAAAGCAGAAGAGCTGTCGGCCTCCGGTGACGCGAAGCAGCGACGTGGAGTCGAGAAGTTTCAAAAAGCACTGCGACGTTTCGTGACGATCGGGAGTCCGCTGGACAAGATCGCCTACCTCTTCGGAGAACGGACGCTTCGCCCGTGGCCGTCTCCCGACCGCCAGAAGCTCGTCAGCGGCGGCGAAACGATTGCCGGTCAGGGGGAAAGGAGTCCCCGGGAATGGTGGATCAATTTCTATCACGTGCTCGATCCCGTCTCCGGACCTCTCACAAGCCCTCTCATCTGCGGTCAGAAGCCGCCACTCAATCTGCACATTGGATTCTGGGCGCTTCCGGGCCTTGCACATGTCGCCTACTGGAGAGACTCCCTGACGCTTCGATTCGTTCTCAGTCGTGTCTATGGCCGGACGTTCCTTCAGGACAAAGAATACAAGCCGCAGTCTGCACTCGGCATCAAAGTGATCGCGGCCATTGGCTACATTGTATGGGCGGCGTTGATCATGACGCTTGCGTTCGCGGCTGTGGTGCTTCTTCCGCGCTACATCATCCAGATGATCTCATAACGTATCTCAACCTAGGAGGATCATATGCCATCACATTCGTTTGTCTATGAACCGGAGCGGCTTGCGGTTGGCGACAAGGCAACATTCATTTCCGCTACGGACGGGGATACACCGACCATTCAGCTTCCGATCCGGATGCTTGGGATAGATGCGCCCGNNACCGAGCTGCATTTTGGCGGGGCAACGGAGAAGAATCCCGGTAAGTTCGACGCTGCCATGGAGCTGTTTCTTCAGAAGGAAGGGAAGTCGCTTCCGCAGGAACTAAAGGCGCACTTGCGGAAACGGCTTTTGTCGAAGCCCTCCACGAGGCAGATCGACGCAGGGAAAAAGTCCTTTGAGCATTTCCGGACGATCGTGGCCGAGCGGTTGGATAAGGGGACCACGAAAACGGGGAAGCCGCTTAAGCCCCGCAAGCTCTTTCTGATGGTGAGCAACGACGTGTTCGATCAGAACGGAAGGCTGCTTGCGTACATTGCGCCGAGTTACTCCAAAGAGGAGCGGGAATCTATCAAGCCGGAGAAACGACCGACGTTCAATCTCCAGATGGTGCAGGACGGATGGGCGGTGAGCCTCCTGATCTACCCGAACATCCCGAAGCCATTGGACCTGAAGCTGGTGCAGGGTGCCGTCAAGAAGGCACGGATTGCCAAAAAGGGAATGTGGGCGGACGGCGAGAAGACGCTCTTGCCGTACGAGTTTCGGTGGATCGTAAAGATGATCCAGGGGCAATCCATGAAGGAAGCGCTGAGCCGCTATTGTGCGGACATCACGACGATGAAGCTCCACAGGCCGGAGGAGTATTTCCGCACGAAACCCGAGGACAGGCTCTTCTTCTTCGACAAAGACGCCGGCGAAGCGTTGAAGATGGGATTTCGATTGGGCTAAACAGATGGGGTGAGGCGGAGCCGCGCCCGAACAAACACTCCCCTCTCGTGCGTAGGCCTGTGGGCAGAGAGAGGTCGTCAGACTCCGCCTGTCGTCTGTTCGACTCGGTCGAACAGNNAGTCTGACGGACTCAGACGAGGGCCGGGGGTGTGTAAGCTGCGCGCTAACACTTTGAGTATGACTCCTCCTCCGGGGAAGAGTTGTATACTCTGGAGATGACATCGACAACTCAGCACAAACACTCCCCCCTTGTGTGGCGTGAGCGGACTTAGAGAGAGATCCAGGGTATATGATGCGGACTAAATAGCCCTGACCATGAGAAACAACTTTCTTCCATATAATCCACGGCTCAAGGCTGTTGCTCGAATGCTGAGAAACAACATGACTCAGGCAGAGATCATGCTATGGAACGAGGTAAAACAGAAGCGCTTACTCGGGTATGATTTCCACCGTCAGAAACCGATTGACGAGTTTGTCGTTGATTTCTTCTGTCCGAGGCTGATGCTAGCAATTGAGATCGACGGAGTATCACACGAAGGGAAGATGGAAGAGGATGCAAAGCGACAAAAGGAGATCGAAGGACGCGGTATTCGCTTTCTTCGATTCCTGGATGATGAAGTGAAAACGAACCTTGACGGTGTGGTAGAGGCAATCGAGGCTTGGATTCTAGAATATCATCAACGCAGGCAAAAAGAGCGCGGCTCCTTACGTCCTGCGAGAAAGAAGTGAAATAGCTGTGATGTTTGGCCGACAGAAAATAGACCGTAACACATCCCGTACTAAAGAAGAAGAGTGAGTGCGCGGAAAGAGGAGTAGCCGGTGAGCACACGACCTAGAAGCAACACACCCCCGTCCCCTCTCGCCATCACACACTCCCCGCTCAGAGGGGAGGTATGTGCCTGGTGGATTGGCCTGGCAACACAGACTGAGAAGCACCCGCTTGCGTATTCACAGGTGGGCCGAGAGAGGTCGTCAGACTCCGGCAGCCGTCTGTTCGACTTGGTCGAACAGACGAGCCTCGACAAAGTCGGGAGTCTGACGGACTC
>DMMN01000358.1 GCA_003453835.1 Bacteroidota bacterium
TGGGCAACCCACCACGTTCCGTGATTGTTCTTCGCCTCACGCTCATCGATCCCGTATTGATGCGTCGTTAGCCATGCGAGATATTCCGCGAACCACTTCTTGACGGCAGCTTCGTCGGACCCGCTCAACGATCCGGTTTGCGAAAGAACTTCCACCGCGCGGGCCACTTCGATCAGGTGGATCGTGTCGATGGTTCCAATACCCCGCCCCGTCACTCTCCCCTTGATGGCTTGCGCATACTTGAGATGCGGAAGCATTCTGGTCGAATCGGCAACAAACCACGCCATCAAATGCCTCACGGCGGCAATGGCATATTTCCTCTCGCCCGTCACTTTGCAGGTAGCGGCAAGTGTCGAGACCGTCCGACTGAAGTGCAGCAGCGCGAGCCGATGCGCAACGAAATTATCGGGATTTGTCATGCCATCCCGTTGGATGTACGGACCGTCGGGTTTACCGGGATCAGGCCACCAATAGTCACCCTCAGAGAAGAACTCGTTCAGGCCTCCCGCGCTCCGTGGAGACGGGAACGAAGTAATGGTCACCGGAAGTTCGTGCAGGAATTGACCGGCGGCCTTAAGAACACGCGCTCGCTCGATGGCCGCTACATCAATCACCAATCCCTGTTGTCCCATGATGGCAGAACTGAGCGAACATCCGAGGACGCTGAAGAAAAGAAGTCTGTTGGGGAGGGTCGTCATCGATCGTCCGCCTTCGGCATTCCTTGCTGCCGTCGCACGTACCTCATCATCGCTTCGATGAAATAGTAGTCGGCATAGATGATCGAGACATCGAGTTCCGTCCCTGCCGGTTTGTGGCCAACGGCGTGATTCAGGATGCCGCGAGAATTTGTTCCTTGAGCCAGATAGGCCGCAGAACAGAGCGATCGAAGGATCTTTTTCGCCTTCTCAAGATAGCCGAGCTGCCGGGACTTTTCTTTTGAAAATGTCGATAGCTCGAAGAGTGCGGATGCCGCGATGGCTGCCGCAGAGACATCCCTCGGCTCGTTGGGAATGCCGGGGGCCATGAAATCCCAGTATGGGATATGATCTGACGGAAGATAGCTGATAAAGTAGTCTGCCGCGCGCTCAGCCGTTTGAAGAAACCGCTCGTCCTTCGTAAATCGATACGTCATGGTGAAACCGTAGATTCCCCACGCTTGACCACGTGACCAGACGGATTCATCTGCATATCCCTGATGCGTGTTTCGTGCGATCACCGATCCAGTCGAGGTATCGTAGTCGAGGACGTGGTAGGTTCCACCATCCTGACGGAAATGGTTTCGCATCGTCTTTTCAGCGTGGCTGATGGCTATGTCGCGCATCCGCTTTGTACCGCCATGCTCCGACGCCCAGAACAGAAGCTCAAGATTCATCATGTTGTCGATGATGACCGGGTAGATCCACTTGCGATTGTCCCACGATTTGATGCAGCCGATGGTTGGATTGAATCGTGTCGTGAGCGTCTGCGCCGCTTGGAGGATCACCTTCTGATATTCACCCGCCGGCACAATTCGATGACCATTGCCATAGCTGCAGAATATCTTGAACCCGACGTCGTGCGTGCCTTTATCGAATTGTTGTTCGACCATTCCCGCCGTCCAGCGTTGGGCGGCCAGCTTGAACTCGGGATCGTCCGTGTGTTCAAACATGTACCACTGGCAACCGGCGAAGAAGCCGCTTGTCCATTCGCGCGCTTGAGTCGTCCTCCATGTTCCGTCCGCGAGCGTGCTTCGTGGAAAGCGAAGGCTGTCCACCACTTCCGCTGCAGTTCGTTTCAGTTGTTTGCCGGCAAATGTCAAAGCATGCGTTACCGCAGAGTCCAGGCTCTGCGCGGCAACTGGATGGATGCCGAAAGCGAGAGGAAGCACGACCATCTTCCATCGTTGGAAGGAGAATGTTTTCATACGCTCCCTTACGAGAACACTTGTGAAACCGTTCGTCACTTCACGGGCTGCAGTCGTATCCACCGCAGCACGCAACCGATACCTTGCGTCGACACCAGATTCTCAGGCTTGAGCTGGAGCGAATAGACGCCCGGCGCGGGTATCGTAACCTCGCCCACCTCGTTGACAAAGTCAGTGAAGTACGGAGAGGGCTTCTCGACCCGACGCTGCGATGAGTCTACGGCACAGCGAAGTTCCTGCCCTCCCAGACTCAAGGCGAACTGATGTCCTGCTTCGTATATGTTCTTCCGCGTCCTTCCGCTGCCGGTACTGACTTCGTACGTCCCGAGACTCACCTTGAACTTCCCCGGTTTTGCCGCAGCAAACTCCCAGCTCAGCCAGTCATCCTTCCCCACCCATTCTCTTATTCCCGTGTCGTCCTTCCTGATTCTTGATCCCGGAGATTTGTGCAAATCCGCGACGATGCCGAAGAGAGTGATCGTCCCACTTTGCCCTTGCTGAATGCGATTACTGACATCCGGCGTTCCTTCGAGTTCCAACGAGATCACCGACACGTTCGTATCGGGAGGTGTGGGCGGAACATCAATCGATACCAACGCGAGACCGAGTGCTTCATGATGCTCCTGCCGGAAACGGACGGCGGTGCGAGTTCCAAGAAGGGTGGCCCTTGCTACGCGGCTCCGCAATCCATGAAGCTCGAGCTTTCCCGATTTGGGCCAGTCAAACACGTGCAGGTAGACTCTTCCGGGCTTTGTGGTGATCATTCCCCATTCCGGAGGAATCGTCCATGGGCTCATCCGTGTGCCGTAGATCGACTCGCCATGAATCCTCAACCATTCACCTACTTGTTTCAGTCTTTCCGTACTCGGCATCGGAATCGTTGCTTCTGCGGTCGGCCCGACGTTGAGCAAGTAGTTTCCTCCCTTGCTCGCCACCTCCACCAAGGCACGAATCAACTGCTTCGTTGACTTCCAATTCTCGTCGCTTTTCTTGAAGCCCCACGAAGTGTTCATGGTGGCCGGCGTTTCCCAATCCATCTCGGTGGCTCCGCTGGGTAGCCGATTGTCTCCTTTCGTCTTGTAGTCTCCCATCTCGTTCCCGATCCGTCCGTCAACAAGACAATCGGGTTGCAGTTGATGCACGAGGTCGGCCAGTTCCTTGCTCTGAGCCGCCGTCATGTTCCGCGGCGTGTCGAACCAGATGAGGCCAATGGGGCCGTAGTTGGTCAGTATTTCGCGGACCTGCGGTTTTACTTTCTCGTCAAAGTACTCTTGAAAATTCTTGGGACTTTCGCCGTCGAACTCCCAGTAATTCCCCACCCCGTTCGGTTCGTACCAATCCTGCGTCTGTGAGTAGTAGAAGCAGAATTTCAGTCCGTACTTCTTGCAGGCTTCCGCCAGTTCCTTCATCGGATCTCGCTTGAAGGGGGTCGCGTCCACAATATTGTACTTGCTTGCTCGCGAATGGTACATCGCGAATCCATCATGGTGCTTGGACGTGATAACGACATATTTCATGCCGGCCTCCTTCGCGAGGCGCACCCAACTATCGGCATCGAAGCTGACCGGATTAAATTGTCGGGCAAGGGGCGAGTAGTCTTTGGTGGGAATCTCCGCACGGTACATGATCCATTCAGACGCCCCCGGATAGATCTTCCCCTTCCATTCTCCAGCCGGAATTGCGTACACACCCCAGTGGATGAACAGGCCGAACTTCGCGTCGCGAAACCATCGCATGCGCCGGTCTTTGTCGGTATCGTCCTGAGAGAATCCCGACGGAAGGAGTACGCTTGAATGAATTGCCGGCAAGAAGGCTGCCAGCATGAATAGTCGGTTGAGTTTCATTCTTGTACCTCTTTGACAACGTCGAAGGGTTTTTTCCTGGTCTTGATCCTCACCAGAGTCCTTTCAAGGATCTCCGCTTTCGATTGCCTCTCTAAGCGCCGCACGGGATCGGGTGCCGACAAGTAACGTGAGAGACGCGAAACAGTTTCTTTTATTTCTTCCTACGGAACGGTGGGAGGGTGATCTTTCTTCTTCTCGTTTCCAATTGTCCTCGGGGAATCTCACCGCCCTTGGATGATATCGCGAACCTTTTCCGTAATCGTCTTGAAGTCAATCTTCCCGCTCCCCGTCTTTGGCAACTCCGGGATGACGATAAACTTGCTCGGGATGGCGATCTTCGGCAGTTGCTCAGCCATTCGTTTCAGAGTCGTCTTTTCGTCTATCCCCTGTGTGACGGCAGCCACGATTTTCGCCCCACGCATGGCATCAGGCACTTCGACAACGCAGCACTCGACATCCGGTGGGAGCAGTTTCTCAAGGACATCTTCAACCTTGATCAGGGAGACCATTTCTCCGCCGATCTTCAGGAACCGTTTCAGCCTTCCCACATGCCACAAGAAACCATCGGCATCCATGTATCCCATATCGCCCGTATCGTACCAGCCGTGGCGGATGCTCAATGAAGTCTGCTCGAAGTCATCGAAATACCCCTTCATCACATTGTCGCCCTTGACAAGAATCTTCCCGATCTCCCCTGTCGCGCAAGGCTCGCCGGTTTCATAATTTTCCACTCTCACTTGAACACCCTGCAGCGGCAGGCCGACGCTTCCGGGTCTATTGTGCTCGAGTGTGTTCACGGTAATGCCCGGACTGGTCTCGGTGGCTCCGTACGCTTCGAGCAAAACCTTGTTATGCTGCTTAAGGAAGCTCTCCCTCAATGCGTCCGGACATTTATCGGCCCCTGTGAGGAGGATGCGCACAGAGTCGAAATCACCGCGCTTTGAATTTCTGAGATATCCCCAGAAGAATGTCGGTGTTCCAGCCATCAACGTGACCTTCTCTTCACGAACGATATCACAGATCGTCTTGGAATCAAGAGGGTTCGCATAGGTCACAATCGTCATCCCCGTGGCGAGCGGCACCCAAAGGTTTGCCGTCTGTCCAAAGACATGGAAATAGGGAAGGTTCGCCAGAAAGATATCATCCGACGTCAGTGTGTACGCGTGGATTAAACTATGATAATTGGCGGAAATATTTCGGTGCGTTAGTTGGACGCCCTTTGGGTCTTTTTCGCTCCCGCTGGTGAAGAGAATAAGCAGCGTATCGTCTTCGTCGCCTTGATGAATCTGCTTCAGCAATCGCTCGGTCGAAAGACCCGCCTTGAGGGCAGCTTTGAGCTTGTCGAAAAAAGAGACGGACTTCATGATATCTTCGAGGTAGACCATGCCCTCCACGTGGCGGCAATTGATCTTCTCGCAAAGGGCTTTTGATGTAATGATGGTCTTGAAGGCACATTTCTTTTGAGCGTACTCGCAGTTGGCGGCTGCGCCGGTTGAATAGTTGATCATAACAGGTACGCGGCCGCTCATCAACGTAGCAAGGACTGACAGGACCGATCCTGCAGAGTTGGGCAGCATGATACCCAAGAACCCGGGAGCAAATGCCTGAAACTTCTTTACGAGGATCAGGGAACCGATCAATGCCCGCTTGTAGGTTACCCGTCGGTTGAGAGTTCTGTCTATGATTGCGAGCTTCTTCTCATTCAGCTTTGCTATCCGCACGAATTGTTGATGCAGGATCATTCTTTCACTCCACCTTGTTCGTTCTTCTTGAAAGAGTTTGATTCAGAAATACTCTCATGAACGTCGTATCGTCTTTTCACTTTCTTGAGAACCGGGCAATGAAGCCTCCACCCTCGTGCAGCTCAATCACCGGTGAATCGTCCCGTTTTAGAACCGTTTTCTCAATATTCACGGCGGCCGTGCTATCTTTGTTATCTCGAATAAGCAACGCGTTATACGGTTCAGGACCAAGGAATGAGAGGGGGACGCGAATCGTTCGAGCACTTGGGCCGTTCAGGATGGCCAGAAACCAAGTGTGCCGACTACGCCGCGCAAATACCGCAACTTCCCCGATCTCCGAGGGGGGGAGGACGACGGTCTCATCCCAGATCGACGGAATGCTCTTTATCATTTCGCGGCAGGGGTTGGCGAGGAGGTTCACCGGATTGGCGGCATACGNNTCCGACGCTCTCCGAAGATCACGGGCGTATACTCCGCGTGACCCGCCAGCAATCGCGTAAATGGGAGGGTCGTGTTGTGAGTGGCCCGGTCCTGAAGGCTTCTCGATTCCATACCTCTGATGGCCTCGCGCGTCAGCTCGTTCGGCCAGGTCCTGGATTCTCCGGTCGGTTTGTTGGCACCATGAAAATCCACCAGTAACCTGTGTTCAGCGGTTTCCTTCAGCAAAGACCGGTAGAGATCGATCATCGCTTTGGCTTCGTGGTCGAAGAAGTCGATCTTCAGGCCGGTGATGCCGAGCTTATTGCATCGCTCCAGGAAGTCGTGGCGCGTCTGGGGGTCGACCAGGCTCTTGGAGTGTTTCCAGAGCCAGATACCTANNTTTCCAGAGCCAGATACTTACGTGATATTGCTTCGAATAGTCGACGAGATCCTTGAGGTCGACATCACTCCACCGAGACCAGAATCCCTCGATGATATGGTGCTCGAAACCAAGCTCACCGGCCAACCGCGAGAATTCCTTCATGTTCTCGAGTGAACGATCTCCGCCCTCGTCAAGGTATCTCCACACTGCTCGACCGGGCTTTATCCATTCCGTCTTTGACCCATCGGGGAACAGCCTCTTGTCCGGAGAAGGGCAAAGATTGTGAACGATGTCGGAGTTGACCATTCCATTCAGGTCGGGAGCGACGATGACGACTCTCCATGGCGTCGTAATTGTCCCGCTGATTGAGGCCGGCTTGCCCAGACGCCTGGCTTCGTCTCTGCCGTAGCGTAACTCAAAAGGATAGTTCAACGGTTGCCGGTGACCGAGGCCGATGATCCAACCCCGCCGCCCATCGGATTCCAACGCCATTCCGCTGTAGTCTTGCAGATTCGCTTCAGTGATCGAGGCATAGCACCCGTTGCCCGCCAATTTGAACGTGACAGGCGGCCCGGCCCACTCCCCTCTTTGAATCGTGGAAATATCTTCCTTCCGGTACTCAGCTTCGTAGTGTCCATCCATGCCGGCGTGCCAAACCGTCGATCCTGTCGGAATGACAAAAGTCGAGTGTTCCTCCGGCACACGCGAGATACTATCGCCACCCGGGATCACATGCCGAAAGGCGATGCCGTCATTGAAGGCTCGGACCTCGAGGACATATTCGATGAGCGACAGATCATTTGCCAGCGAGATGCGGATCCCGTTACAATGATTTGTCGCCGTGCCATGAACGCCGTTCCAGAAATAGGTTTCGTTTACCTCGTACCGATCCAACAATTTGAAAACAACTCCAGACGAGAGATCGTAACCATCCACCAACATTGTGATCGGTGATGGCTCGATCACTGTCGTGTTTTCACGCGTCACCATGAAGCTCAGCCGCTCCGCATTGGGCAGAAGCGTAAACTTGACCAAGCCATTCGGGCTCGTCGCCTGGACCGCCTGCATCGGAACAACCCGTTGCGACCGTCGGGTCTTTTGCTCCTGGTTCTGTGTTTGCGCGCCGCCAGAGTCGGGGAAACACACTACAACCAAGAAACCGGCAACGAGAGCGACCGTGTTGAGAATATACTTCATCGTTTCTTGTTACAGAGCGTGGGGGGGTTATCTGGAATCGATGAGGGATCGAATTTTCAGCGACAACGTCTCCGTCATCTCTCAGATCATCCGTCTCAACCATCAGTCGTCAAGCAGTGCCGCAACATGGCACGCCTCGACTCCTGATACGATAAAAAACCAACTCAAAATCCACCGATGTCCGGGATCACCTGATGTCACTTCACCAGCGTCATCTTTGTTGTCGCTATGAAACCGCCGCTTTGCAGACGACAGAAGTACACTCCGCTGTCGAATCGACCGGCATCCCAGCTTGCAACGTACGTACCCGGGCCCATCTCCCGGTTAACCAGCGTGGCGATCTCATTGCCCAATACGTCGTACACTTTCAGCGTCACGAGACCTGATGATCGGATGTTAAACCTGACGTTGGTGGATGGATTAAACGGATTCGGATAATTTTGCCCAAGTGAAAAGGATGAGGGAAGATCGGATATCCTCTCAACGCTCGTCGCTCCGGCAAGTGAGTTCTCTTGTGTGCCGGTGAGCCTGGCCAGAGCCATGTTGATCGAAGCACCACTTGCGAGTTGGATGGGCGTCGTGAGCGCATCCGACGTAATGAACCGCGGCAAGCTGTCGAGGGCGGTCGTATAGGGGGTCGCCGTCGGCCCTTGACCGGTCCATCTCACGCGCGCAGAGTCGGCCGTGGCGACACGCAGATTCTGGTTTCCCCCGGCAACGCCATCATCAGATCCATAGCCGGCGGTGAATCGGTCGAATGACATATTAGCTGTCGTTGAGCCACCTTGGGAATAGGTGATCTTGAAGTATCGAACCGCAGAGACTTTATCGATGTTGCCGGCGAAAGAGCTCGTTCCAGGATTTGCATTACCTGCGATCGCCTGAACACGCACATAGTGTCCCGTTGTGCCGCCGGCTGTCGTGCTGCGTACCTTCACCGGTCGATACCCTCTGGCATCGCCGATCTGAAACGTCCTCTCACTTCCACCGCTGTTGCTCATCCCCCGACCCATCGCTCCGAGCACATAGCTAAGATCAGACGCCCCGGCAACTGCGCTGGCTGACGTCCACACGTGAATCATGGCATAGGGACCTGTCTCGACCATTCCTCGCTTGAACGTCCAGATTGGATCTCCGGTCGTTTGAGAGGAGCTTCCCCCACCGCTCACCACATCGCTTCCCAAGATGACCCGGCCCGAACCTGACTTGTCAAACACCATGCCGTTGAATTCGTTCGTGCTGGAAGTGTACGAACCCATCGTGATCGTGCTGTTCCCCGAACCCGTGAAGACGACATTGCAGACCGAGAGAGAACTGCCGGCGGTGCCGCCCCGGAGATCGAAGCCGGCACCCTGATTCGTGATATTCCCAGTAATATAGAGCGTATCAAGAACCTCCGGTGTCACTGCAGCACGCGTCTGAACTTTGAACACCGCACCGACCTTCACCAAGAGATTGCCATTGATGGTGAGTTTCACGCTCCCGGTTTTGTTGAAGAGAAACGCGCCGGTTGTTCCTTCACCGACAGTGAGACTTGTGATGGTCGCGCTTACATCCAATGTGACCGTATCGCCATTGGCAATTGTCACATTGTCTGCCGCGCCGGGCACGACACCGCCCACCCACGTTGAGCCGGCGCTCCAGTTCCCTTTAGCCCCTGCAGACTTGATATCCCCCGCGATCGCCGTGGCGCCAATAATGCCGACGGTTAGCAAGACGATCCAACATATTAACACGTTTCTCATAAGGCCTCCTATGGTTGAGGTGAATTGAATAACAGCGTCTACAACATGATCGAGGATTGTCGGTTCATCGTTGCCTCGGGATCGAAAGGCACCCAAACGCGCAAAAACTCTTTACACGACAACGGAAACGCAAAGCGCTTTGATTGAGTCGTCCTTAATTCACTCGCACCATCTTTTTCGCATCGGCGAAGCTTGCCGCCTGCAAGCGGTAGACGTAGATACCGCTCGGGAGGTGGGAAGCATCCCAGGTGATCGTATGCACACCCGCCGGCTTCAGATCATCTATCAGAGTTGCAATCTTCTGGCCCAACAGATTGAACACCCTTAGGATCGCATGTTCGTTCCGCGACAAAGAAAATTCGATCGTCGTCGCAGGGTTGAAGGGGTTTGGATAGTTCTGACTCAAGGAAAACGTCCGAGGGGTCGTTTCACCCTTTTCGACATCAGTCAGACTCGAGAGATTTCCAATACCGCGCCACGCCGCCAACAAACTCCAGATTGAACCGGCCCGCTGCTCGGGAATCATTGCCTTGTTCGCCGCTTCTGATCCCACTCTATCCTNNAAGCTGCTTGTAATAGAGACTGCGCGGGACAACACGTGTTCCCCTGCTCTCCCAATAACCAGTCCCGTTTCCATCCAGCACCGGAGCGACACAGCCGATTCCCCAGTTCATTGCTCCAATGGGACTTTCTACACGAATATTGTTCTTGTAGGTCGTGCAATTCCAAAAGAGGGTTTGGGCTCCGGCCCAGCCATGTCCCGTACCCATATCCTTTCGGTTCTGCACTTGGATTTGCCCGCCGTAGACGTTATCGAACAGAAGTCCGGTCGCATAGCGATGATGCGGACCGATATCTGAATATGTATCGGTTNNCCTGCGAGCCCGTCACAAAGTCGTGACGCCCCCCGCGCGTAAAGCATCGCTGGAAGAGGTTGAACGATCCTTTGTCGATGTTGAAGGAGTATTTTCGTCCGCCCGTGGTTATCGATTTGGGATCGAGCATGGCACAATCTTGAACGGTCGTCCAGAATGCCCATTGGAGAAGGACACAACTGTATCCGAAATACCGTGCTGTCACATCACGAATCCAACAGTCAGTGGTTCGGCTCAGGGATATGGCCGTCCATCCGTGGCGTTCGTCGTTGTCATTTGCATAGACGGATGTAATGAACATGTTCTCGACACCGCTATCGCTGATCCGTCCGCTCTTGAGGTCTTTGTACACGACACCCCCTCCGAACGCTTTCGAGAGAGCCTGTACGAGGGGAATGTCGATGGTGATCGTCTTCCCCTGCACAGCCGTGATGGTGCGTTCATATCCGATCCGATACCCGCCTGTCGACCAACCGTACTGAGCCATCTGCAGTGTGTCGATCCACGCCTGATTGGGCGTTCGCAGCACAATGATGCGATCCCCCGGACGAAAACCGGCAGCATCCTGGACCTCAAAACTCCTGGATCCCGACGGAACGTACTGGGAAATGATCGGTACCTCACCGGCGATCTGTGTCGTCGGCCGCGTGGAATAGGTGAGTGTCATTTCACCCCACGAATCATCTTGAACGAAGACGACCGAATTCTGATGACCCGGAACATCTGCCGGATTGTTCACATACAGGAGGAGTCGTGCACTGGTGATTTCGCCCTGAACGGTTGTCACATCGAATCTTAGGAAAATTTCCCTTGTAACGCTATTGTTGTTTCCTGCATTCTTCACTGCAAGATTCAAGTCGCCGCCGTAGTTGGAGTCCGCGTACGTCGCCGATCCCCGAACGTATGTGTCTGCGACCGGATTTAGGCCAATCAAGATGGCATTTGTATCTACCTTTGTACGTACTTCCAGAAGCGGCTTATGGGAGTTTTCGCGGCTATCGTAGGCGACATAGTCGTTCGCATGGGAAACTATTTGAAATGAGATGATCCGATCGCCGCGAAGTTCCTGCTGAACGCCTGAAGTCACGTCAAAGCCGATCCACGTATTTTGCGATGGGACGTCTTTCGTGTCCAGAACGAATCCGGACGATTGTTCCTTCTCTTCACCTTTGATCTGTATCAGGGTCACGGGAGTTGTTGAAGTCGAGAGCAACTCGGTGCCTCCATTTCCCGCGGAGTTTTGCCCCTGGCCGCGCAAGACAACGCCACCGGTCTTGATGACAAGCGAGTCGCTTATTCGGTACAATCCCTTCTTCAACAGCACGGCACCACGGAATCCGTCGCTGCCCAAAGGCAAACTCGATACAGTGTTGATCGCTTCCTGAATTCTTGACCTCATGTCTCCGGTATCCGGCGAAATTTCCACCCTGACAGGTACGATCGGAAGCGGAACACCTCCTCGTTTGTAACCCGCAAAGGAAAAATCGGGAATCGTGTTCACTATATTTGTTTCGCCAACATTGGCAAACGGCACGTATTCCAATCGCCCACCGGCTCCCGGGAACACAAGCACCCTGCTTTGCGAAAAAGCAACGGGACCGAAAATGATAAGAGACACGACCCCAAGACCAATGATGTGTTTTTTCATCCCTGTACACCTAAATATTACAGATGATCTCCCTGCCGAGATTGTTCACCGTACCTCATTTGTCTTCTGTGGCCGGATCCTGAACATCTCCGCTCCGTGAGGTGCAACGGCGACTTGGAATTGCTCCTCAAATTGTCCGACATCTTGTTGCCGCCACAGGTCGCGGACCGAGTGTGCACCAAGTAGACTGAGCGCACTGAACCGCACAATAACCGTGGAGTCCTTCGATCCGAGATTGAACACGCCCACCGCTTTCGAGCCATCCACCATCGGCTTGACGTAGACGCGGATGGAACCATCTGCGGACAGGCTGGTGGCCTGTTTTCCCAACGGATCCTGGTCGACGGCGAGCACCTCTTCGTTCGTCAGCAAGCCCAGCGTAAACTCATCGAGTTTCTCCATATCACATCCGAGGAGGAGAGGCGATGAGAGAAGACACCAGAGGGTGATGTGCGTGTACTGTTCGTCCGGAGTCAGGAGAGTTGGACGGGGATTTCCCCAACCGACATAGCCGACGACGAGCATGTCCGGATCGTTCCAGTGGCCCGGTGTCCCATACGCAGCCCACCTGTCTTGCGAGAACCCGATCCGGCTCAGAGAGACCCACGTATCGCGGATATCCCCGGTCGTGCGCCACGAGTTGGCGATCTTCGAGAGTTCCGAGATGTTGTCGTACGGCGTATTGTTCGAGAGGCTCAGGATAATGTCCCGACTGCTGGCACGTAGCGCTTTGTCCATCTCGGATGTTTCGGGCACTTCGTTTGGATTCCAATCGTACTTCAGGTAGTCGATGCCCCACGTCGCCCATTGTTTGGCGTCGACCCTGGCAAAGGAATACTTGCCGATTGCCCAGGGAAGAATCTTCTTGTTTAAGTTTCCCCTTCTCGGGATGGTGGGGGTCGCCCAGGTTCCTTCCGGATTCTCGGCGCTTCCACCTATGTAGGTTGCATAGGAAGTTGTCCAAGGGGTGGAGTAGATACCCACCTTGAGGCCCATTGCATGGATGGTATCGCACAAGCCCTTCATGTCGGGGAATTTCTCATTCCCCTGGATGGCGTTGAAAGCACCTCCACGCTTTCCCTGCCAGGCATCATCGATGTTGATATACGTCCAGCCATGATTAATCAGGCCGGAAGAAACCATAGCCCGGGCACTCTGCATCACGTTTTCGGCGGTCACCTTTCCACCCCAGACATTCCAACTGTTCCATCCCAATGCCGGCGTGAGGGAGATCGTCTCTCCCACAACGATGCGGAACTTCCGCTCGTCCGCTCCCAGTGCGTTCTTAGCGCGAAGTGTGACAATGTGTTCTCCCCGTCTTGACAGCGTTCCGGTGATTTGACCGGTCCCGGCATCGACCTTTAGTCCCCGTGGCAATCCCTCAACGGAGAACTCCATCGGTCGAACACCCGTTGCCGGTATGCGATACAGAAACGGAGAGCCGGGTCGCACGCCGAAAACGGACGGACCATTGATGCGAGGCGTCGGCGGAGGCTTAGGTGTGCGAATCTCAAAGCGTTTGACCGAATCCACGATTTCGGGCTGGCCCATGGCGTCGGTCCGGGGGACAAGCGTCAGAAGAAGCGCGATGGATGCCGTCGTAGCAATTCGATAGGCAAGAGTCGGATCACGAAATGGCTTCATACGTCTCCTTTTTCTTCGTTGTCTGTGGTTTGTCGAATTTCCCAAGTTCATTGACGAGGGACGAAGCGCACGATTACTTCTCTGAGGCGAGCTTCACAAGAACGACATGTTGCAGAAATCGGTCCAACCGGTGGCGACCGCATTCGTGGTGAGCCGTCGCATATGGGTGACAAAATCGCCGCGACCGTGAAGGCACGGGTTGATGACGATGCCGGGCTGAAGCTCGCGGATCCGTTCGATCGTGATGCACTTATCGCCGTCGGCAATCGGCGGTTTCCCATCAAACCACAAAAGATCGATCTTACCGTAACGTGCGAGCAGCTCCTCCACCTGTCCCTTCACCGTTGTCGCATAGGCTCTCTGATGCAACGAGAGTTCCGAGTCCGATCTTTGCAGGTTTCTCGGCTTCCAATCCGAACCGAGGGACGGGAATTCGGGATTCAATCTCGCTTTCTTCGTGATGTATGTTCTTGGGTTTCTCGGAAATTTTTCGCTCGGTTATCTCAGTTTCCCCGGCGCGGCGGCTCGATCGAGAGAGTTGATCTGCTCACTTTATCAGAAGTAGCCTGATGGACTTCTTGTGATTCCCAACCGTGATGGAAGCTAAGTAGGTACCGCTGACGAGATGTGTGCCGTGAATCCTTGATGTATCCCATGTGCGTCGGTACGTGCCGGCAGCACGATACCCGTCGATCAGGGTCTCCACATGGCGACCGCTAATATCATGAATCACCAATCGAACATGATTTGCTTCCGGCAGTCTATACTGGATTTCGGTGCGCGGGTTGAATGGATTGGGATAACTCAGAAACTCGAAATCTTCAGGGGTCGGATCGTGCTCAATAACTCCGGTGGTGCCTTGGGTCGTCGCAGTGGAGACGTTAGAAAAGTCCGAATTTCCGAACACATTCTCCGACCTAATCCTGTAGTAATAGAGCGTTGAGGCGGTTAGCCCGGTATCGGAGTAGCTGGTTTGATTCGCTCTTGCGGTTGCTCGATACGACCAGGTTGCACCGTCCATCGAGCGGTCGATTCTGAATTGGTCTTCGCTGCTTGAGTGTTCGGTCCAACTCAGATTGATTTGCCCTCTGGAAACTGCTGATGCACGTAAACCACCTGGCTCCTGTGGCGGAGCGGAAGTCTCGCCTTCGGCTAGAGAGATATCGGCGAAACGAACAAGTTCGTCGCGAAGCCTCGGTACCAACGAAAGATCACTCCCCAAGCTCCGATAGATGCCGTACTTGGGCCTGATGAACGTTGACCCCGTTCTCCACATCGCAATCCCGTTGTTGCTATAGATCAAAAGCAAAGAATCGTCACTTACTCTTCGTAACGTAATGCTATAGGTTCCGCTCTCGGTGAATTTGATCTTCTCATAAGCTTCTACCCATGTTCCCTTGAAGGGCGTCAAATCAGCGATCTTCAGCTTACCCCCTCCGCTTCCGCCCGAAGGGGCGGTGAAAATGAGCTCGAGCTTATCTGGGCTTCCGGCTCGAGGTGTGAGGGTCATGAGAGGCGAAGCAGCATCCGGACCATCTCCAGCTTTGATCTGATGAATGTGACAGAATTGCGATGACGGCAGGAAGCCTGCATCAAGTTTGAATTTCCAGCGGTAGGTATGTGTTTCCCCGTACGAGGCTTTCATATTTTCCGGAGATGGCCCGTAGGTTTTGATTTCGTTTCGTTGTCTGTCTATCCGCTCGTTCGAGTCACCGTCGATGTCTTTATGAAGCGCAAATTCAAACACGTGCTTTCTGAGAAGACTATCCCAGGGTTCGGCGATGTGCTTGACCGGATGGAGCACATCGGGTACTTCGAGACCATAGCCTTTTGAGGTGATGCGCGCATAGGCGTTGCCGGTCGAATCCGCATCAAGGAACACTTGAGAATATGAAGAGGATGACACAAGAAGAAGATGCAGAAGGAACAAGCCGCCGCCCTGCCGGACGATTCTCGTTCCAGCGCTGATTGACCTGTGCATACTATTCCGCGAAACCCCAGGCTTCCGTGGATGTCTCATGCTGTCTGTTGAACGTTTTTCCATCTCCACATCCCCAGCGATTCTGAAATAGCGATCTCGTCATTTCTTTCCACCCCGACCGGTCTATCGAAGCAGGGCCGTAGCACACCAGAGGATTGGTGCTTGTCCGTGAAAATCGCCCACATTGCGCTTGCGGTCCAGGTAGTACTGAAGGTCGTTGCTCTTGTTGGTTCCTTCGCACACTTCCCGGACGTCCGCGTTTTCGTCGAGATAACCAACGAGGCCAAGCCAGCCCTTACGGGCAGCCGGGCCGAACGTCTGTTCATCCAGCCACCCATTTTTGACTCCGGTGATCATCGCATACGTGAACATTGCCGTACAGGAAGTCTCCGGCCAGGCGTCCGGTTTGTCGATAAGCTGATGCCACATTCCGTTCGCGTCCTGGTACCGAAGAAGCGCGGCCATCATCGCGTTGTACCCTTGCACGATGCGTATGCGGTCGGCGTTGTCCTCCGGGAGGGAACGGAGCAGCTCACTCATCCCCGCGGCCATCCAGCCATTCCCCCGGCCCCAGAAGAAGGGAACGTCGGGAGCGTGGTAGAAAAGACCGTTTGGCTTTTGGAGCGAATCGAGGTAGACAACCATTTCCCTCGCGGCGCGTTCGATGTACAAGCGCTCGCCGGTTGCACGGTAGGCTTGGGCCTGCGCGGCCGTAATCATGAACATATCGTCGATCCACATGCGAGTTTGCCAGGTGAGACCTTTCTTGTAGTAATCCCATGATTGGTTGTTTGCGCGTGCGCCGAAGGGTTCGCCCCACTGCTTGTCCGCCATCGTTTTGCCGACATCGAGGTAACGCTGATCTTTGGTCTGGATGAACAGCTCCAGGGGGACTGCAGCGAACACCGTGTAGTCAACATGTTCGGCAACCGGGATGAGATCTCTCCGTTCGTTCAGCAGCGGCTCGAAACGACGAATGAGCCGTGCCTGTAGCTCTCCGTCGCCGGTGATCCGGGCGAAGGTCAGCGCACCGAACCATGTGCAGGTCTCCGGATAGGTGATGTATTTCGGCGGCGTACTTCTGCCGAAGTTTCCGTACGGGCTGGCAAGATAGCGCGCGGCAACACGCGCTCCTATTTCCTGCGGCGAGAGCCCCTCCGGCCAGGGACCAAAATTTACTCCGGAGGATTTGCGTGAAATCAGTTGCGCACAACCCATCCAGGTAAGGGTTATGATGATTGGGATCATCCAGAGAACTCTTTTGTTCAATCGATCCATTGATGTTCTTCCTCTCCTTCCATTTCGCAGTCTGCGCACGAGCGGGGATTCGCTCTCATCTGGTGCGATCTCATTCGTTGGCTATCGCCCGTCGAGAGTGAAGAGACGTCTCAGATGTCATTTATTGCTTTCGGACCTATCCGGAGGCCGGATCTCCGGTTGAATCTCGAACGTGCCCGCGTCCCTGTCAATTGTCACCGTTGTGCCATCGGCAAACGTGGAGCGTTCTTTACGCCGCTTCTCGTCCAGAAATTCGTGGTTCGTCATCTCCATCAGAGCGACTCGCTCGTGCAACGCGCTTATCTGAAGCATCAGATCCATTTCTTTCTTGTTGTCGACGTCCCGCGGCAACACCGGATAGCCGCCGTTCAAGATGGAGCGAAGGGGGTCTCGCCACTCCCCCTCCGGCGTCATCACGGCATCGTGGTACACCAGCGTATAAAGTGGGACCGAAATGCACTTCCCCGCACTCGCTTCGTTACAGTAGTCGACGTACGGGACGACCCAATCCGCTCCGTCTTCCGTGCCCACAATCCCCAAGTTGTTCCGCACCCACGTAAAACACTCCGCCTGATACTTCATACAATCGGTCCGCGTCAAGGGATGCTCCGGATTGAAGTCCTCGGTCGGTGGAATGTAGCCAAAGACATCCAGATAGCTCCCCTGTGTCCGTATGCCGTGTTGGAACATCAACCGATAGTTCTTTGCCAAATGTCCCGGGGCAAAACGGGCACTGAGGTACGACATCGCTCCGCCATCCCAATGATCCATAAAAGGGATGCTTCCCTCCTTCCAGAAACCAAATCGACTGCCGGGAAATGCTTTGGCCGGATTTGCCGTGTCTTCTTCATGGACGGCGAATTGCGGATCGTACGACGGGGCGTCAATATAGTAGTCTCGATATTGATCGTGGAGATTGTAGAGGAAACCGAGCTCCTTGCATGCCTCCGCCCATCGCTTCATCCCGTCCCAACCACCAGCTTCAGGAGCCGGCGGCAGTCCGTCCGGGTGTTGGCGATCGTATCCCAGGTACGGCCAACCCGACAACGTCACGTAGAGGCGATTGATACCTTTGGCTTTTAGCGCACGGAGTTGCCGCACACGATCATCGAAAGTGGTTACGCTGTAGTTCTTTGCAGAATCCTTCACGTCGTAGCGAAAGCTGCCCGGCTTGAAGTTTCTCTTGATCGATTGACGAAGGTGCGGAGTTCCGATCAACTGCGCAACGAGCGGCTGCCGGGCAATCTTTTCTTTCAAGGAAACGAATTGACCCTTGTCCATGACATGTCGTCGATAGCGCTTAGCCATGTCCACATAATTTCCTTCGGCAAAGAAAGAGAAGCGAACCGACCGGGGATAGCCGAGCTTTCCGAGAGACGCCCGCCAGCGAGGCCCGATGACGGTCGGGCCTCCGGCGGGATGGCGAAACTTGTAGGCCGCATCATCGGGCGTTTCAACGATCACGATCATCGCCGACTTGCCCTTCTGAAATCCCCACCACGACATCGACCAGCATTCAATGAGATTGCTTTCCACGAAACTCTTGTCGGCGCCGCCTTTGTTGATGGGATCGTAGGCGTCGGGCCAGTTGCGCGGCAACAGATTACCACGACCGTTGCTGAGTACCGTGCAGTCCACGCCGCTTGCATCCAGCTCCTTCGGCCAGTCTAATTGCCGAATCCTTGCCACACCCTCGATGGCAACCGCTTCGCAGACCAACTCCTCCTCGTTGCCCTCCAGGCAAATCGTCAGACACAATGCGAGATCGAATTCCGATCTCTTGCTCTTGAGGTTGCTGTGGCGAAATCCCTCCAAACGGATTTTCACGCCGGTCTTGTATCCGGTATCGTACGGCTTGATGTTGATGTTGCGGGCATTCGAAAGACGAAGAGAGAATTCAACGCCTTCCGAGTTGACAAGGAGATCGTTTTCCGATGAGGGAACCATCATCCAGTTGCCGGAGCGGGTTTCCACTTTCATTGCCAGATCCGAACCGTTCAACGTCACTTTGTTCTTCCGACCCTGGATGACCCAATGATTCCTGTCGTGCGAAACGGAAACCTGGGGCGCTCCCCACTCCTCTCTCTGCAGCTTCTGCGCAGAAACCGACAATAAGAGAACGTGGAACAACACAAGAAGCGTGCAGCCAAAACGACAAGTGTTCATCTGTTGCCACCTATGGATGTTCGCGGGAAGAACTCGGATCGGAGGCCCCCTTCTCAGAAACGCCGATTTCTGTCTCGCCGCGCGGTCACTCAAGCACCGGAGAGTTGCGAATCACCAGGTTCTTGACGCCTTCGAACCTCGCGGGTTTGACGCCGCTCGCGACGTGTGCCTTAAGATTGTCGATTTCGAGGCCGTCAACATCAACACACACAATCGCGGGACGCAGATCTTCCTTTTCGAATTCCAGCCGGATATCCGAGAGCTCCAGTCCTGTGACGTGGCGTGCAAACACTCCGTATGCAGGCGTGACACCGATTCTTCGGGGCTCCGGATAGCCCTTGTCGAGCTCCGGCGGAACGCGCTCCGCATCAGCCTTCGTCCCCCCTCCTTTGTACGAAAGACGGATGTTCTGCAGGCGCACGTTTTCCACGTTATAGCCCGGAAGACCCGTGATATGCACGCCGCTCATCGTGTCAATCCCGGTTGCGATGACATTTGAGATCAGGATATTTCGAACCTTTCCAACCGTGACGCTATCCGGTCCCCGGTTGCGCCTGCCGAGCGTGATGTAAATCGGGTAGTCATCCACTTCCATCATCGTGATGTTTGAGATGCTGATGTTTTCCATGATTCCGCCGTCAACCTCTTCGAGGGCCAGGCCCCGGCATTCGCGAAACGTACAGTTGGCGATCGTGATGTTTCGGAAGCCCCCGTTGGACTCAGTTCCGAACTTAATGCGACCGTTCTTGACCCGACTCGGCTTTCGCGTGCCGTCGAGGAGAGTCCCTTCCTCGTACCCCGAAACCTGACAATTCACAATGGTGATGTTTTCCGTGATCACCGGCCTTCCCAGGGCGAGGGAGCTTTTCGGACAGAGTGCGTCGTCGTTGGGAGCGTTGATGCGACAGTTGGAGACCGTAACGCCGCGGCAGCAATCCAGGTTGATGCCGTCACGATCCGTATCGATGGTCACGTTGTCGATCGCGACATCATCGCAGCCGGTGGCAATAATGGCAAAGTGACCGCCGTGGAAGATGGTGAGATCGCGAATCAGCACGTGGCGGCATTGCTTGAGGGCGATCGCTTTGTCGCCGAGGCCGATCGACCCCTTTCCCACTTCTTTGTCTCTCCGCGTGAGTCCACCGCCGTTGATCATGCCGGGACCAGTGATCGAGACGTTTGTCAGATTCTCGCCCCAGATGAGACTGTTATGGAAATAGGTGTGCCCGCCGTCTTGATATGCTTTGCCTTCGAACGGTTCAGGAGGATCGTACGCGTTCAACTCTTGAGGAGCACCGAGGATAACCGCCCCCGCGTCAAGATAGAGGTTGATGTTACTCTTGAGGTGAATGCTTCCGCTGAGATAGGTACCGGCAGGGACAAGGACCGTGCCTCCGCCGGTTTTTGCACACTCTTCAATTGTCTTGTTGATGGCGGGGCTGTCGAGATTCTTCCCATCTCCGAGGGCGCCAAAGTTCCGCACGTTGTAAGAAGAGGGAGTGGGCGGTGACAGTGTTCCTGTCCGCGTCCGTCCTGTGTGGAACAAGAGGAGAGCCGCACAGAAGACGACAGTCGATGTTCGATGAAGCATTGGTGTTCTCCTTAGAGTGTGTAACCGTTCTGAACGCATCATTTTACTTTCATCCGGACTATGACGGCAGTCGCGGCGAGAAGCTGAAGCGGCAATCCTTCTCCTGTTCGAGATTGCGAGAGCCTCGTCCAGGTTCCATTCCACGCTGCATCGTGTTGGATTTCGGCTCCGCCCAGTCTCACACCGGAGACGGCACCGATGTCGCGGTTCGGCGAGGTCAGGGTGATGACCTCGGCGGTCAAGATCGGTTTGTCGGAGAGAATGGTGACAACTGCATCGCGCGCTTCGAACCCATGTTCCTTGTTGATGAGCGTAAGGGAAAGGATCTTGTCTCCACTGATGACTCCATATGCGCTCAGGTTTATGCTGTCTGCATTGGAGACGATACCGGTTGGGAAGACACTGCCGTGGGATCCAAGGTCAAAGGCCTTCACTGCGTATCCAAGGGGGCGGACAAAATATCCGACGGCAGATGTTGTGAAGACGGCATACCGGCATGGATTAGTTCTTTCACCCGCCGCGACGCTGTCCCCCGTGTGGAAATTCAATCCCGCCGCGCTATGCTGGGCCCACCAGTGCATGTAGTCCAATCCCCAGAGCGCCGAGGCAAATGTATTGCTGACTTCTGCAGCACCTCCATTGTAGAAATTGTTTGTTTCTTCGATTCTGTACCGCAGGCCGACCAACTGCACGGCTGGAACAAACGAAGCATGGAAGCTCTCGTATCCTTTCGTCCAGAGGCGCGCGAGCATTCTCTGCCGAGCGGAAGCCGGGTCAGTGACGGCGGTTCCGCTTCCACCGGGGTAGGCATGCTGCGCAATGAACCGAATCTTTCCGGATCTTCCAAAGTCGGCGGCAAAATCCCGACACCAGGCAGCTTGGCCGGGAGTCGAGCTCGGCCCGCAGAACGTAGCCTCCGGGGCATGCTCAGGCGCCGTGATGAGATCAACATACTTCTTCCATTCATCACGATAGCTTGCGTACTCCCTGGCAAAGACATTCGGCTCATTCCCGATGGCGAAGCAATCCAACAACGGGCGATAGCGATTCATGATATAGGTCGCGGTTTGAGCGGCCACTTTCGGATCACCCTCTCTGAGCCGGAGCGTGTAAATGACCTTCACTCCGGCAGCATCTGCAAACGCAAACAAGTTGTCGATATCAGGGCGATCAGGAAGGCGAACCGACGGCCGATCCGCGGTATTGCCTCCCACGCGCAGACTTTTGACCCCGAGCATCTTGAACAGGGAGATCAACGCGTCGTTCTTGGGGCTGAAGAGGTACTCCCCTCGCGCGTCGGGGAGCAGCTTCTCCATCTCAAAGCTCAAGCCAATGAAATCATCCTGGATGGAGGAGCCAATGGCTGATGTCTTCAGAGCGACTGTTACCGGCGATTGCGAGTGCGTTGATTGAATTGCAGATGCTGTGAAGAGAAGAAAGAAGAGTGGTAACCGGAATGTCATGTGGGCTGGTGCTTTCTCGTTTCTTCAAGTGCCGATTCCTCCATTGTCGAGATTCTTCAGACTGTCTCCTTGGACAATCCCCCGCTCATCCACGAAATGATCGATGGACCGATTCATGGAGTCCATGTGCCGACGGTTTCGCGTCGGCTGGGGAGTTCCGCAGCATCGGCTGGACGCCGCTCATGATTTGATAACCTGTTCCGTCTTCACACGATAGCGGAGCGGCAGCGACTGAACGCGTTATTTCTGGAGGATAATTTTCTTTGTTTCTGTGTGGGTGCCTGCAGCAAAACGACAGAAGTAAATGCCACTCGGATGCGTGCGCGCATTCCACGCAACGAGGTGCTCTCCCTTTTCCTGAGTTTCGTCCACAAGCGTCGCCACCTCCCGACCTCTGAGATCGAAAATCTTCAGTGAGACAGCGTTCCGTTCCCCCAATGAGTACCGGATGTGCGTAATCGGGTTGAACGGGTTAGGATAGTTTTGCGACAGCTTCCAAGACCGATTGAGATCGACGACCGTGTTCTCGACTCCCGTTGGGGCACTACTAATGAAGACAAGCTCGATTCCGTTGCCTGTTCTGAGGTTTCTCGAGTACTGTCTATCCGTCGGGTTGTTCCAATGCTCAAACACGCCGAGACTCGCGAGTGGCGTTCCGTCGTTTTCCGGATCATATCGAACGTCCGACGGCCAATAGGAAGAATCAGCCGCCTGGAGGAGATGGTCGTCGGCGCCTACAACTTGTGGGTAGGAGCCGAAAGGATTGGTGGAAGTGAACTCTGCCTTCAGGAAATCAAAGCAGACGGACTCGAGAGCTACTTGATCTTGCGAGACAATCACCGACGAGGTCCAGTCATTGTTGAAAGGGCTCATCGAGAACTTACGAGGAGGATCGTTTGCTTCGGAACCGCTCCAGAGAGCGTCCACAAGGAAGAGAACCGATTTCTCGCCAAGATCCTTGTGCCCCATCAGATCGACCTGAACGCGATAGAGTCCGTACCCACGGCGCATTGTGGTTGTATCGCTGACCTTATTGGGTGCGATCAGCCCCCCGTGCAAATGTGTTGCACTCCCCCGCAGATTGGAGCCAAAATGGAGCTTGCCTGCAAGAGTCACGCCCGCCCGCGCGTGCGCTTTCATTGCCGGTATCGTAATTAGGTAACTTGCCTCGGTGATCACCGTGGGGAAGTAATCAGACGTGATCGGGGTTCCCGTTGTGCCGCCGGATTTGAGCACGCGACCCCGATCCGAGTAGTAGATGACCGGCTGAGCGGTGGAGACCGGTTTCGTCCTTCCAAGCCTCGCATCGGAATCGATGTACACGACATTCGGAAACTCGTTGTGCCAGAGATCGTACACGTGCTTATACATGTGTTTCATAGGATCGCCGACCGAGATGTTCTCCTGCCTCACTCCACATTCATTGACGAGTTGTCTCAGTGTTGCCAGGACCACGTGCGGCGACGTCTCCGCCATCCCGTAACGACTTTGGTTTCGAATCTCAAACGTTGAGGCATCGTACGTCCCGCTGCCGGCACTCACTTGATTCGTTCTGATGAAGATCTTCTCGCCGTCTCTGTATCCGACATTTCCTTTTCCGTGACGTTGGTTGAAATACCGGAAGAGCGCGTCCCAGGAATCCCGAACCGTCGACTTTCCGGTCAGACTCTTCACGGCATCGGCAAACATTGTCTTGACCACGTCGGAGTTCGTGTTCCTCTCAAGGAACCAGCCGTCACCGAACGCATTCGTACAGTTTTCATTTGTCGAGCCGGGATTCCACACCCACACAACCCGCCCCGGGAATATTCCTCTCGCGACGCCTACGGGTTGATTCGGACCGAGCAACGATTTTGAGTTTGCATAGACCGGGCGCTCATCGCGGGCGATCANNCGAGTGCGCCGGCTGCCATATATTTTCGGTTGGCAAGGCTTCTTCTGAAGTTCTTGAACGCATAGGCTGTCGTGGCAATCCCCAGAAGATAAGCAATGAAGGAAGACATGACGGGTGCCGCTGCCTGCATACAAGGGTAAGTCGCGCGCGTCGGTTTCGGAATCACTCGAATCAAGAACCAAATTGACGAAAGCAATCCCATTGCAATGAAGACGCACAGCGCCACGAACCTCGGACGATCGGCGTGGTGCGTGTTCTCGCCAGGGGGCTCGCCAGAATGTCGTACAGAAGCGCTCATAGGATTTCGCGAGACTCTACGCTTGTTTTCGCCCCGGACAAAATAGGATCCCGACTCTCGAGCGTCGAAGCGAATCGACGAACGATGCCGGGCGGATCATTAAGCAGACACGCAGCCAAGATCGCGCATTGAGTATCAAGCGGCATCCTTCATACACCGCGGGCCGGGAAATGCGTTCGCTGAAACAAAAGTCGGGGGGCCGGCCGTAAAGGCCCAGCCCCTCGGGAGTCGCATGGCACTATCGGAGCAACAACATCTTCCTGGAAGCAGCGAACTTGGTTGACGAGAGCGTGTAGAGATAGAACCCGCTGCTGAGCGTGCCGGCATCGAACACGCGCTCGTGCGTGCCTGCGGTCATATGACTGTTGATCAGCGTCGCCACCTCCTGGCCGAGGATGTTAAACACCTTCAGCGTCACGAATCCGCTCTGCGGAAGTGCGAAGCTGATCGTTGTTGTCGGATTGAAGGGATTAGGATAGTTTTGATGAAGGGAAAATGCCGTCGGAAGAGAGACCGCATCGCTTCCGTCAACATTCGTCAAGATGCCCCACCACATGAGCGACCCTGCAGGTTCGCCGCCGGCGCCGGTGTACGCCGGTGAAGATGTCTGGTATTTCAGGTTCAGGCTGTCTACGTAATAGGTCCATTGTGGGCGCTGGTAGTCCACTTCCGGCCGGAAGTTTGGCTGTTGTTTTTGTCGGTTGGCTTCGTTCCAGTAGTACGTGGCAAACGGAATCAGGTTTTTCGTGGCTTTGATAAACGTAATGTCCACTTTCCGGAAGGCATTGACGGAATCGGCTCCGATCCTACTGTTGATATGCCAGCTTAACGGGATAAGATTTCCAATCCCTGCGCTGCTCTTGCTGTTGTACCATGTTTGGACCGCCGGGCTCACCGAATAGTAGTTGTTTCGAACAACCCATTGTGTCGGAGTTTTCCCCGCCGAATCGGGAACGGTACCGACGAATGTCATTCTGAACGCACCGCTTGGTGCACGCTCACGCGTATCACCAAACTCCGCCAAACGTACGGCATCGGTACTGTCGTTGCCGAGAACGAAATGATCCACGAACAAGTTGTTTGTGATTTGCACCTTTGCACCGACCCAGCCGAGGCCGAGGCACCCGTGCATCGAGAGGGCGTTGTAGACTGTGTTGTGATCAAAGATCACAACCTCGAGTTTTCCGACGCTCGAGTAATGGCGCAACACACGGTCAGTCCCGTCGATAAACGTGCAGTTCCGGATGACCACGGAATCTACCGTGACGTTTCTGAAGTCGATTGGCCTGCCATTGCCAATGTTTGTGTTGTACAGGCTGCCGGACTGTGCGAAGATCGTATTCGTGATTTGGACCTTGTGTGTCGCGACGGACGTTTGAATCGTGGCAGCTCTGGTGCCGCTCAGGATGCAACTGTCAATCTCTACACTAAAACCCGTTGCATTGGTATTGATGATGCGCGGGGGCATCAACGAGATCTCCGTCGGCAGGAACTCGGACCAGCCGACCATCACGATCTTCTTCAACCAGAGATTGCCGCGAACATCGAATTGGTCGTTCGGGTACGCGGCAGTGCTGGGATTCTTGTAGGAATAGATCACGGGCATTTGCCCGCTTCCTGAGGCCGCCTTGATGCGCAAGGTCCAACCGTCGTTTCGCACTGCGGTGGAGATAAAATACACCCCCGCTCTCTTCAGCACGTAGACCCGATTCAGGTTTGCCCGTGCGCCTGCGGCGGTAGTATCCCCCACAATGACATTGTTCAAAAACGACCCGGATTCAGTGTAGTCCGGAACGACCATTTCATTCTGCCCGCGGGAGACGGCGGGAAGCAAGAGTACCAATGCGAACACGCAAACTAAACTTCTCATTGTACACCTCCTGTTTGGGTTATGGATGGCGCCTGTTATTTATGATGTCGTGTTATCGTTTTCCATTCGTTTGCAGCCGGTCTAGAGTTCTACTCGCACACCGAAGTCGGCCGTCATCCCGTACTTGTTGCTTGAATTAGCAAGGAGTCCAATCGCGGGTACGATCCGATTGGCAATCGACGAGGACTCCTCTTTGCCGGTAATGTTGTTGAGATTCAACGAGAGAGAGATGCGGTCGGTGATGAATTGCTTCAGAGCGATATCCCATTTGGTATAGCTCTCTTGCACTCCATCGCTTCGTTGGTTCGACGAGAAGGAGCTATTGAAGCTTCCCTGGTGAAAGACGGAGATTCTAAATGAGAAGCCCGCAATATCGTAACCAAGCGATGCATTGCCGAAAAACTCAGGTTGATCCTCCAATTTCTGTTTCTTCTCATAGAGGACGTTTTGTGAACGCGTCGTGTAGATCCACCTTCCGAAGAGAAACGTGGAATCACGATAGGTGTCAACCCTCGACGTGGCAACCCACGTTTCAGAACGTACGATCGAAAAATTGTAGCTCAGGACAATGTTCTTCAGGAGACCGGGAAGGAATTTGAAATCCATTTGGTGCTCTACTTCAAATCCCCAGACGCGCGTTGGCTGTGTTGAATTGTACGGATAGAAGAGGTTGTAGGCGGTCCCGACCGTGTCGGCACCGAAGGGCCATTTCCATTTGATGCCAAGGCTATCGAGGGGTGCCTTACCGGAGAGTTGAACCCCGTTGATGATATGGTACATGTTTGTGACATTTTTATAGAACGCAGAGAGGGATAGGAGACCGATGGTATTGCCGAAAAGCTGTGTCTGCACTTCGTAATTCCAGGCATTGGCGTTTTTCAAATCCGGATTGCCAATATCCAATGTGTTCCCGCTTGCCTGTCGGGCCACAAACTTCAATAGCCTATGATTGAAATCGGGTCGCGCCAACGCTTCGTACGCTGCGAATCGAAGGTTCATGAATTCCAACGGCCGTACAATGGCTTGAATGTTGGGCAGCATGACATTTTCTTTATGGTACACGACCGTGTCCCGCAATTCGCCAAAGGGAAACGGGAAACCACTGAGGGCTTTGGGGGTGTACTTAGACATGTAGTCGTTATCGTCATCCTCCAACCGGAGGCCGGCTATGATCGTCGTGACACGTCCGAAATTGAACGTGTTCATCACATAGCCTGCGAGGATCCTCTCTTTGATGCCGTAGTCATCTCCTGCAACTTCGAAATTGTTCTTGTACTCTCGCTCGGTGCCGCGTTGGTCCAAGTATCCACCGATATTGAGTTGCCTCCAAAGCCGCAGGGCATCCCTGTTGATCAACGGATAGAGCGCGTATCGATCATAGATAGCTCGACGCGGAGGGTCGGGATCGAGGAAATTCGAAAAGATGACCTGCCCACCCGCCGTTAATTGCAGGTTTTCGAAGCGCGTTCCGGTGAGATTCTTCTTTGCGATACCTCCGTTTTCCGCAGATGTCCACTCAGGCCAAGCATAAAGATAATAGTTCGATCTCGCTTCGCGGAAAGAAGCATGTCTTGATTTCGTTCTGTATTTCCCGCCAAACTTCAGTTCTCCCGTTAACAAGTTGCTCACTTCATAGGCCGTCGAGAGATCGAGAACCGCTCCCTGCTCTTTGTCCAAATTGTCCTGGGTGCGATCGTTTGCGAGATTGATGTAGGAAGCTTGAAAATTGTTGTACGCATAGGGAATCCACTCTTCTGTCGGACCTTTCGCAAATTGCTTCGGTACGTTACGCATTCCGGAAGAAGAAGTAGAAGATTCAGTCAGATCGAGCTCGTAGTCAAAGGGATCACGCCTTTTTGATTGGGAGANNCCGATTCTCCCCACGCAGGGACGTATTGAACGCCCCGATCTCCGTTTCACGATCTCTATAGTTGTATGCCACTCCTCCCGTTTGGCGATAGGTTCTATAGGACGTGAGATAGTTTCTGGAGGTTTGGTTGTAGATGGCGCTAAATCTAATCGACCCATCGTCGGGAGTATCAACATCCAGAAGAAGCGTCCCGCCTCCACGTTTTCTGAGTTCATTCGCATAGGTGATCTGGAGTTGTGTTACTTCATAGTCATTTCCGCTCGCGATACCGGTCAAGTCATAGGTGAGGTCGGTCGATTCGTTACTTCTGACCGTTCGTTCCAGGTTTCCTGATACCTGCACACCCAGAACATCACCAAAAAAACGTTCTCCGTATCGTGCGTTGACGTTGTACTGTGCAGCNNTCAAGTCGAATCATCCGTTCCGACTGTGCCTTCCTCGTGACGAGGTTAACGCTCCCGGCGATCGCGTCTGCATCTTTATCAGCGGTCGACGCCTTCAATAATTCGATTCCTGCCAGGGAGCCCTGCGCTATCGTGCTGAGATTCACCCCTCGATCGTTCGCTTCCGTTGGAGCCATTCTCACGCCGTCATGATACACGACCGAGAACCTGTCACTCAGACCGCGCAACACAACTCTACTCGCCTCCCCGCCGCTTCGAAGAAGCGAGACGCCGGGAAGCCGCCCGATTGCCTCCGCTGCATTCGCATCGGGTAATTCCTGTATCTTTTCTTCGGAAACGACACTCATAATCGTGTTCGCGGTAAGTTGTTGGTTGATTGCCGCAACCTGCCCGCGCATCTGCGCCGTCACAACCACTTCCTCGCCTAAAATGACCGTCGGTTTCAACTGGACATTCAGTTGGACAAGATCCTTCGCGGCAAAATCGATGCCGATCTCCTTTGATTCATATCCCACGCATGACACCTTCACCGTGAAGAACGCCGGGGGAATTCGAGTGATCTTGTACTCACCGTCCAGGTTTGTTGCGTTCCCCAAGGACGTGCCAAGCAGGAAGACGTTCACCCCAACAAGCTTCTCGCGGCTTGAGGAATCCGTCACGGTCCCCCGCAGCGTTCCTTGACCTAAGACCGCAGATGGGAGAATGAGCGCAAAGACTGCAATGGCTTTGATGCGTCGGAGGATTTTCATGAGAATAGTGCTCCTTGATCAGCCCAGATGATCGGTTAAGAGGAAACTGGCACTCTTGATGGTTGCGCGCTTCAATAATGAACTGCGATGATTCACATATCCACGGCATGCGCTCCGCCCGCCCTATCAGGACGAGCACCTTCTTCAGTTGTCACCAATCTTTGTGCGACTACACGATTCACGAACGATAAGCTCCGGTTTCAGAATTTGTCGAAGGGGTATCTCTTTCCCCTCCATCTTTCCCACGAGCAACTCCACTGCCTTTTGCCCTATCACATCAGTCGGCTGACGAATCGTGGTCAGCGGGACTGCAGCGTATTGCCCACGCTCGATATCATCGAAACCGATGATGGCAACGTCATCCGGAATGTTTAGCCCTTGCTCGAGAATCGCGTTTTCGAACCCAAGAGCGGAAAGATCGTTATAGACGAAAAAGGCGTCCGGCTTCAGAGCGAAACTTTTGAACCGCCTGCCAATCTCATAGCCGGATTGATAGTCGTACCACTCTCCTCTCTTGCGGAGATGAAAGACAAGTCGTGTGTCCACCCGCTTGCCATGCGATCGGAGGGCGCGCGTGTATCCACGGCCTCGCAGTTCACCGACCATATTGCCTTTTTCACCGTTGATGTAACCTATTCTCNNGATATCCAAGCTTGATGAGATGTTCGGTTGCGATGAACCCGCCCAACTCGTGATCGCTTCCGACAAACGGAATATTCTCGTCCGCGATATAGGAGACCATCACAAAGGGAAATCCTTCATGGAGGATTCTTCGGATGGTCGGAGTCGCGTGGTACTTGTGAGTCATCGAGGCGATGATCATTCCGTCGACGCCGAATTTGCGAAACCGCGCAATCTGCGCCTCTTCTCGTTCCGCCTTCCCCGACGAATTGGAGATCAGCACATGGTAGCCGAGCTCATAGGCTGTATCCTCGACGCTGTGCATGACACGTGAAAAGAATGGACTACGTATATCTCGAAGGACAAGACCCACCGTCTGATGCTCGCGTCGTGTCGTTCGAGGCACCGGCTTGGCAACATAGGTTCCTTTGCCAACACGACTGTACACAACCCCCTCGTAGATCATTGTCGCCAGAGCTTTCTTGACCGTAATCAAGCTCACGTTGTACGCGGCGGCTAATTCAGCGTGAGATTGGAGTTGATCGCCGGATTTCAGTTCCATTGCGGCAATCTTCGACTTGATATCGTCGACAATTTGGAGGTAAAGGGGGGTAGAGTTGTGCAGGTCTATGGGCACAATGGTTAGCCTGGTATACTAGGTATGTCAAGGTTAGTTTTTTCCCGTTTCATTGTCAAGTGCTTTTTGGTTTTTTTTAGTTTTTTATTGGAAGGCCCCGCACGAAATCGCTCCCCCACGCCTGGAGGAGTTACATCCGAAAAGGGATCAGCCGAGTAGCTCGGACGAAAGCACGGTGTTTTGCCACGAAGACGCCACGGCACGAAGATAAGTTCTTAGTTCTTTGGCGTTTAATGATGCTTTGTGACTCATATGTTGATCGCACTACTTTTCGACCGGATCTCTCACGGCTTACCTCAGATTCACGAAGATCGGGCAATGAGACAGGAAGAATGCTCTTCCGGGAGTAGAATCAAGGAACTTCGGGGGATTACGAGCGGAAGCTAGAAGGTCGATTTACCTTTCATTCGGCCGAATTCCTGTTTGTCGAGGCCTCGCACCGCCTCCCTGGATTCAACCGTAGTTCTGGGCAGGAGATCGGTCGTATGACTGTTTCGAGACATCAAATTACCGGCGTCCCGGTTGGATTCCGCGTGGACGCGCCTAGCCCAACTTCACCGCTTCTCATCTATTACAAACGGACTTCCACCGATCTCAATCCGACCCGTCACAACTCCGGTAGTTGCGCCATCGGCCTTTCCTTTGTAGCCCGGTTGCTTTCCACCAATGCTTACTTCGAAGAACCCGGGCTCAACAATCCGGCGGTTCTGATGGTTGATCAGCGACAGTTGTCTTGGTTCCAACCTAAATGAGATGCTCTTCTTCTCCCCCGGAAGCAGGTAGAGCCGACGAAATCCCTGAAGCGATCTGATGGGAACCGGCGCAGACGCTTCCACGTCTGAGACGTAGAGTTGGATAACTTCTTCGCCCGGCCTCGAGCCGGTGTTCTCGACGTCGACGGAAAGAACAATCTCCTCTCCGGCACGAACACTTTTGGGAAGAAGAAGACTTGTGTATGCAAATGTCGTGAAGCTGAGTCCATATCCGAACGGATAAAGCGGCTCACCCGTGAAGTACCGGTAGGTCCTTCCCCGCATACTGTAGTCGGCAAATCGCGGAAGCTGGCTCGCTGATTTGTAGAACGTCACCGGCAATCGTCCCGCCGGATTATAGTCACCGAAAAGGACATCGGCCAGGGCATCGCCGGCGGCTTGTCCCGGATACCAGACTTCAACAATCGCCGGGAGGTGCTCGGCAGCCCAGTTCACCGCCAGAGCGCTCCCGTTCATCAATACCAGGACGATTGGTTTTCCGAGTGCAGCGAGATCGTGCAACAGTATTTCCTGCGGTTGGGGCAATCCGAGCTCGATCCGATCACCTCCCGAAAATCCCGGGACGTTCACGGGCATTTCTTCTCCTTCGAGGCGCGGGGAAAGGCCCAGCAACGCAATGACAACATCTGCCGCCTGCGCTGCCGCAAGAGCATCTTCCCTCAATCGTGGATTCGGTTTTGACCAAACGAGCCGCGCACTTGCATCCGCGCGCCGATCCCAATATTCGATCCTGATTCGCCGCGGAAGCCCGGCTTTGAGGTACATATCCTTCCATCCTGTGATCACCGTGTGCCGATCGGAAGATTCCGCGAGAAGAGAATCCTCCAGAAAGAGCCGGAATCCGCCATACACGGTGACTCCAAGCAAGAATCGTCCGGTCGTCGGGGGAACAAGCATGCCTGTCCACCGCACGCTAAAACTGTCCGCTCTCAGGCCCGGCACCGCGGGTTGATCCCACCAATTGAAATCAATCTCCGGATCGATGCGCGTGAGGAACGGTTCACCTTCAAATGCGTGATTGTTGAAATACTCGGCCTTGAGCCCGTTTATCGGCATTCCTCCTCGATCGGCAAGAAGCGACGACGTTGTGATTGCTTCGAACGATGAGACATTCTCCGCGATGTCGCATCCTCTTTCGTACAGCACCGTCGTCTTCTGAGAGACTTTTCGCTTGATTCCTTCCAGGGGCGTTATGGGCTCCGCAGGAATTCCGTTGTAGTTCCCCAGCAGCACTTCCACGTCATCCGCATTAGGACCGATGACGGCAATGGTACGAAGGTCTTTCCGAAGCGGAAGAAGTCCGTTTTCATTCTTGAGCAATACAATCGATTTACGTGCCGCCTCGACGGCCAGCTCGCGATGTTCTTTGGAGTCGTTGACACTCGAGGGAATGTGAGCATACGGAACCCGCTCGGGAGGATCGAACATTCCAAGTCTGAGCCGGGCGCGGAAGAGTCGTTTCAATGATCGATCAACGAGATGTTCGCTAATGAGTCCCAAGCCGACGGCAACTCCAAGGCTGTCGTACGTTACGCCGCAATTGAGGTCGGTCCCCGCGGAAAGGGCCATTGCCGCCGCCTGCGGAGCCGAGCGGGCGACCTTGTGTGTGTTGTAGAAATCCATAATCGCCCAGCAGTCGGAGACGACGTAGCCGTCGAAGCCCCACTCGTCTCTCAGTATCCTTTGAATCAATTCATTGCTTCCGCAACACGGCTCGCCGCGGAAGCGGTTGTAGGCGCACATGATTGACTGCGCGCCCGCCTCTACGACGGTCGACCGGAAGGCCGGCAAGTACGTTTCCCGCAAGTCGCGCTCGTCTACAACAGCATCAAACACATGTCGTTCGGGCTCTGGACCACTGTGCACGGCAAAATGCTTGGGCGTCGCAATCGTCTTGAAATAGTATGGATGATTTCCTTGAAGTCCTTTAACGAACTCGACGCCCAGACGAGCCGTCAGGTACGGATCTTCGCCGAACGTTTCCATTCCGCGACCCCATCGTGGGTCACGAAAGATATTGATATTGGGGGACCAGAATGTGAGACCTTCGTAGATTCCTCGTCTCCCATCGCGCACGGCTTCGTGATGCTTCGCCCGTGCTTCATCTGATATTGCAGTGGCCACACGCCGCAAAAAGTCGGAGTCCCACATTGCAGCCAAGCCAATCGCTTGTGGGAAGACCGTTGCTCTTCCGGCCCGAGCCACTCCGTGCAGCGCCTCATTCCACCAATTGTAGGCAGGTATTCCAAGGCGATCGACCGAAGGAGCGTTGTACAGCATTTGCTTGACTTTCTCATCGAGCGTCAAGCGTGCGACCAGATCACTCACCCGATCATCAAGAGGAAGATCGGGATTCTGATAGGGATACCCTGCCCGCACGTCCTTTTGCGAGGGGATCCCGCTCGGTGCACAACTGCCGATGAGAAGTATCAGAAGGGGAGCGAGAAGCGACGCGCGCACGTTTCGGTTGGATGGATTCATGAGTAACTGATGTTACGCAAAGAGTAANNTCATCATCTGCGTAACGTCAGTGAGTAACTCAAAGTGATTGTAGTTTTAGACGCTGTCTCACCACCGATGGCACACCGATAAACACGGATGAGCACGGGGAAGTCAGAACGACAGAAGCCAGCGAGCCAAGAATCACTGATCACTGATTTCCGACCTCTGATTTCTTATCTTTATCAGTAACAGCTCAGCGAACTTGGCCATCGAGGAGGGAATACCTTCCGTTGCAAAGCCCCCTTTGTCATTGGCGCAATCGCAGCGTGAATGAGAGCGTTTGA
>DMMN01000281.1 GCA_003453835.1 Bacteroidota bacterium
TTCGCCCCGACAAGAAACGTCGGGGCTCACTACGCTCACACTGACAACTTTGGGATAGGTCAACTCGACAGGCTCATAGCTTGTCTTTCGAAGCAGACTTCGGTATATTGGCACATCTTTTTTCAGTGACAGGAATGAATATGACCGTAGATGTTCTCGCGATCGGCGCGCATCCGGATGACATTGAGCTTGCTTGCGGCGGGACGGTCGCGCTGCTCGTAAAACAGGGATACAAAGTTGCGCTCGCCGATGCTACTCAGGGTGAGCTTGGAACGCGCGGATCCAAAGAGATCCGTTCCAAAGAGGCGGATGAAGCGGCCAACATCCTCGGTGTCATCACCCGGAGAAACCTCCGATTGGCGGATGGGCAGATCGACGTAAGCGAGAGAAATATCAAGAAGCTCATCGTCCTCATCCGGGAGCTTCAGCCGAGATTGCTACTGATTCCGCATTCGACCGAACGCCATCCCGATCACGTGCACACGCACCAGCTGTGCAAAGAGGCGTGGTTCTATTCCGGACTCTCGAAGATTCACTCGAAGCACGCGGGTATCCCGCAGCGGCCGTTCCGCCCGGACATCTTTTTCGAATTCATGCAATGGTATCACTTCGAACCTTCGTTCGTCGTCGACGTCAGCGACACCTTCGATACGAAAATGAGGGCCATTCGAGCTCACAGCTCCCAGTTCCATAACCCAAAAAGCAAGGAGCCCGAGACAAAACTCAGCACACCGGAATTCCTTGAACGGGTCGAGACGGAAGCTCGGTTCTATGGACATCGGATAGGTGCGGAATATGGTGAGGCGTTCTTTTGCTACGCTCCTGTCGGAGTGGGGAATCTCTTTCACATCCTCACGCACAAAAAATAGTCTTTCGCCAGAGTCATCCTTCCATCTTTAAGGAACTTGTTCGGATCGACTATCAGGAGAAGATGATGTCGTTCTCCGTTTTAGACGAGAATGTTTCCAGCCCTGAAGAACGGATTGACGTCGTTTTCTTGATTTCAGGAGGAAAAGAAGTACAACTTGCTTTTGTCCCTCAAATCAGATAGTTTTGTATGGCATTTATTTTGCAGAGCCGGAACAAATACCTGTAAAGCTTCGTTGAGAAAGTGTGATGTCTCGATCAACCAGAAAAATATCGACCTCGCTCCTGCTCGTGGCGGTTTTCACGCTCTTCAACATCGGGCTCCCTGTCGTAATGTACGTTTGCCCAATGATGGAGATGAATGGTCCTTGCTGCCAATCGCCGACAGACGGTGGTGCAGTTTCTCACGTCTTCTCCAACCAGGGGGGCGATTGCTGTGCGAGCTACATCATTGCGGAGCGTAACACAAACCCGTTTCTCAGCGTCAATTCGTATCAGGCTCCACATCCGGAAATTATGAGTTTCATTGGTGCACCGGTTGCCGCCGAAGTTTTCCTTGGATTCTCTTCCGTAGCCTTCGGTGATCGTTCACCCCCGGAGCCGTCCACAACCGCTCCACTCTTCCTTCTCAACTCAGCTCTTCTGATCTAAGGTCCGGTCCGCGCGGCTCGCCGTCCTATCCCCTCTGCGGGATACATTCAACTATTTTTCTCTCTCTAGCTTAAGGAGTGAACATGAAGTATTCGGCTATTTTCTTTTCACTCATGTTCTTGTGCTCGCTTACCGCGACAGCACGGCAGCCCGAAAAAGAGGAGCTGCAGTTTCTTATCATTGAAGCCCTGAGCAGGAATCCTGAAATCGCAGCAGAAGTCTCCAAGATGAAGATGATGGATGAGCGTATTCCCCAGGCGGGAGCGCTTGACGATCCTCAGTTCACGTACAAGCTGATGGAGTTTCCCGGAACCCGGTTGGGCGAAGCCGCTTACCAGAACTTTGAGTTGATGCAAATGATCATGTTCCCGACAAAGCTCGCGACTCGAAAAGATATTGCCAGAGTCAAGGCTGAACACGCCCACCATGAGCATCTCGAGAAGATCATCGAGATCATTGCCCAGCTCAAGAAGTCGTACGCCATGCTCTGGAACGCTCGGACATCATTGACGATTACCATGGAGAATCAGCGCCTCCTCCTTCAAATCATCAGTACGGCGCAGACACTGTACGCCGTCGGTAGAGCCTCGCAGCAAGACGTGCTGAAGTCGAGCATTGAGCTCGAAAAGCTGCAGACTCAGGAATCCTCCATACGTCAGGAAATCATCGGTGCAGAGAGCATGTTGCGAGCAATCCTCAATCGCCCACAAGAGGCCGCGTTCGGATCAATCGAATTGGGCGAGCTCGTTCCGGTGCAGCACTCGCTGGAAGATATTCTGCAGTTTGCCGCAGACAACCGACCAATGATCGTGCACGATTCGTTGAGCGTTCGGGAGGGCGACTTGATGGTCAGGATGTCGAGACAGGAGTACTTTCCAGATTTCAAAGTCTCATTTGAACGGGTGACGATGCCGACGATGGGCGTCAAGACGTGGACTGTCATGGCAGGGATCACGCTCCCCCTCTCCCCCTGGACATTCTCGAAAGCTTTTGCGCGCGTTGATGAGGCCCAGGCCGACCGGTCGATGCGAGCATCGATGTACGTTGCGGCAAAGAACATGGTCTCAGCTCAAATCAGGGAGGCATACTCAAGAGTTAAGGCGTCGGAAGTACAGGTGAGGTCGTACGAACAGACCATCCTCCCCCAAACCTCGCAATCGCTGCAGTCGCTTCTTGCGGAATATCAAACCGGCAAAACGTCCTACCTGATGCTCATTGATGGCTTTCGCATGTTTCAGGAGATGAAGATGGATGCCGCATTGGCCAGGATGAAGTACGAACAGGCGATCGCCGGCCTCGAACGTCAGGCCGGAGTTGTGAATCTCATTGTCATCCCCATCTCTCCAAAGGAGAATTCGAAATGAAGTATCTGACCATCAATATCATGCTCTTGTTAGCATTGGTCCTTTTCGTTGCCGCGTGCGGCAAGAACGGTCCATCCTCCGACGCCCGACAGACAAGTGCCGAGGTCGAGAATGAATACTACACATGTCCTATGCATCCTTCGGTCGTCTCGGATCGGCCCGGGGCCTGCCCTGTTTGCGGGATGGCTCTCGTGAAGAAATCACGAGGCGGTGAAATGTCGAAAGAAACGATGAGCGACGTGCAGGCCGTTTCCCTCTCCCCCGCTCAACGCGTTCTCGCGAACGTGATGACCGCTCCGGTTGAGCGGCGGACGTTAACAAAAGAAATAAACGCAATCGGCGTTGTAGATATCGCCGAGCCGCTTCAGGTGACCGTTGCGGCCAGGTTTCGCGGACGGATCGAAAAGCTCTACGTGAACTACACAGGCGAAGTTGTCGAGAAGGACCAGCCTCTCTTCGATCTCTACAGTCCCGATCTCGTCACGGCCGGGCAAGATTACCTCCTTGCCTTCAATGGGTTACGGAACGCTCAAGATGCACAAGATGATCAAAGCGCACAAATACAACGGACGCTTCTCGACGGAGCCCGCAACCGATTGCAGACGCACTTCGGCATGGCGGTGAGTCAGGTCTCCGAGCTCGAGACAACAAAGAAGATCCGAAGTACGATGCAGTTCCTTTCGCCCATTCGAGGAACCGTCGTTCTGAAGCAAGTCGTCGAAGGACAGTATGTCGACGAGGGAACGACGCTCTACCAGGTGATTGATCTCTCGAAGCTCTGGATCTATTTCGACGTCTATGAACAAGACATTCGGTTCGTTCATCTGGGTCAACCGATTCAGATCAAAGCGGAAGCGTTTCCGGACGAATCATTTACAGGGCAAGTCGCTTTTATCGATCCCGTCGTCAATAGTGAGACAAGGACTGTGCGGGTACGGACGGAAGCTGCAAATCCTCGCGGGAAACTGAAGCCGAAGATGTTCGTGACAGCGATCCTCACGACCCGCATCAAGCATGCGCTTGTTATCCCCGCCTCGGCAGCGCTCACAATGGGCAATCGGACGGTGGTTTGGGTCGAGGTGAAACAGAATGCGTTCGAGCCTCGGGATGTCGTCCTCGGTTCATCATCGAACTCGCATTATGAAGTCCTGAGAGGATTGAAGGATGGCGACGTCATCGCACAATCGGGAGGTTTCCTGATCGATTCCGAGAGCGAGCTTCAGCAACCTACTTCTTCAGATCCGCACGCAGGCCACGGGACGAAGCCGGCGGAAGAGGGCACCAAGAGTCCGCCGGCGCCTCAACAATCAACTCCGGGCGAGCGAGGCACATCCGACGCCGGCTCGGAAACCAATATCAAAGTCCTTGTCAAAGGCCGGTACATACCCGACGTCATTCGCGCAAAACTGGGCCAAACCATTCACCTGCATTTCTATCGCGACGAAGACTCGGATTGCACGAACGAAGTCGTGTTTGATGACTTCAACATTCGACGTCGACTGCCTGCCCGCAAGACGACGACGATAGACCTCAAGCCGAAAGAAGCCGGTGAGTACCACTTCACGTGCGGCATGGGGATGGTGCACGGCAAACTCATCGTTGAGTAAAAGGTTCAGCAGCGATGCAACCAAGCAAATGAGGACTTACTATGATTGAGAGAATTATCGACTACAGTGCCCGGAATCGATTCGTCGTCATCCTGGCGTACCTCCTGATCATCGGATGGGGAATCTGGGCTGTGGGAAATACTCCGCTGGATGCAATTCCCGACCTGTCAGAAAACCAGGTGATCGTCTTTACGGAATGGATGGGACGTTCTCCGCAACTCGTGGAAGACCAGATCACTTTTCCGCTCGTGACTGCGCTTCAGGGTGTGCCCGAAGTGCACGCCATCAGAGCACAATCGATGTTCGGGATGTCGTTCATCTATATCATCTTCGAAGAAACAACGGACTTGTACTGGGCGAGGAGCCGGGTGCTGGAGAAGCTCTCGACAGTTCAATCCGCTCTTCCACCGGGTGCAAAGATGCAACTCGGCCCCGACGGCACGGGAGTCNNAATTCAAGACTGGTACGTGAAACTCAACCTGCAGGGAGTTCAGGGGGTCGCCGAAGTCGCTTCCGTAGGTGGCTACGTCCGGCAGTACCAGGTGGACGTCGATCCGAACAGAATGAAGGCGTTTGCCGTTACGCTTTCAGACATTCGGAACGCCGTCATGCGATCGAACAACGATGTCGGCGGAAAGATTCTCGAGATCTCGGACGCGGAGTACTTTGTCCGAGGTCAGGGATACATTCAGTCCGTAACGGATGTCGAGAATATCGTCGTCGGCACGGGTTCCAACGGTGTTCCGATCTATGTGAAGAACATCGGCAGGGTGCAGCTCGGAGGCGACATCCGCCGTGGCTCCCTGGAAAAAGACGGCAACGGTCAAGTCGTCGGCGGCATCGTTGTGATGCGGTACGAGGAAAACGCCAAAGAGGTAATCGACCGGGTGAAGAAGAGGATCGCGGATATCACGCCCGGTCTTCCTGAAGGCGTCTCGATCAAGACCGCGTACGACCGCAGCAGCCTCATCATGGCGGCCGTCGATACGTTGAAAGCTGCCTTGATCGAGGAGGCGATCGTCGTGTCCCTCGTCGTGCTGATCTTTCTTCTCCACTTCCGGAGCGTCCTCAGGGTCATCATCGAGATTCCCGTGGCCGTGTTGATCGCTTTCATCTGCATGAAGATGTTTGGCATCACGTCGAACATCATGTCGCTGGGAGGAATTGCGATCGCCATCGGCGTCATTGTCGATGCCTCTATCGTGCTCGTAGAGAACGCGTATCGTAATGTTGCACGAGCGCAGCAGGAGCGGGGAGACCTTTCTCCGCAAGACTATGTGGAGATCTCGATCGTGTCAGCCAAGCAAGTCGGAACGGCGATCTTCTTCTCCGTGGCGATTATGGTTGTTTCATTCCTCCCCGTGTTCTTGCTTNNAAGGCCAGGAAGGGAAGCTGTTCCGCCCGCTTGCGTTTACGAAAACCTTCGTGCTGGCGGGCTCGGCCGTCATCGCCATCACGCTGGTGCCGATGCTGATGACCCTGCTGACCCGCGGCAAATTCCGCTCGGAGGACCAGAATCCGATCGGACGTTTCCTGAAGAGGCTGTACGCCCCTATTATTCATTGGGTGTTGAGATGGCGGAAGACGACGATCGCGTTGAACATCCTCGCCTTACTGATCACGGTCCCGATGACGATGAGGATGGGATCGGAGTTTATGCCACCACTGGACGAAGGAAGCCTTCTCTTCATGCCCGTCACTCTCCCCTCGGCTTCTATCACGGAGGTCAACAGAATTCTTCAGGTTCAGGATGCGGTCATCAAATCCGTTCCGGAGGTGGAGATGGTACTTGGAAAGGCGGGAAAAGCGGAAACGTCTACGGACCCTGCGCCGCTCAGCATGATCGAGACGATCATTCTTTTGAAGCCGAAGGATCAATGGCGGTCGGGATTGACGAAAGACGATATTATCGCCGAGCTCGATGCGAAGCTTCAGATTCCGGGGGTTCGCAACGGATGGACCCAACCCATCATCAATCGAATCAACATGCTCTCGACCGGAGTTCGAACGGACCTTGGAGTGAAGATTTTCGGCAAGGATTTGGACACGTTGGAACGTCTCGCAATTCAAGCAGAGCACATCTTGCGCAAAGTGCCCGGCGCGGCTGATCTTTATGCTGAGCGAACACAAGGAGGACGCTTCCTGGACGTGAAGATCGACCGGAAGGCCGTTGCGCGTTATGGGATCAATATCGGAGACGTTCAGGACATCGTCGAAACTGCGATCGGAGGGGAGAATATTGGAATCGTCATCGACGGACGTCAGCGTTTTCCCATCCGGGTCCGTTATGCGCGGGATCTCCGTAACACTGTGGAAGCCTTGAAGAATCTTCTTGTGCCGGTCAACCTTCTTGGGAGCAGTGGAACGATGTCGTCCAGCAACTCACAATCGGCTATGGGAAGCAGTACGGCGAAGAACAACGGCTCCTCGATGCAGTCGGGAATGACGGCCACGTCGATGAACCGATCGCCGTCCCCGGCCGGACCTCCGTCTGGAACTGAACGGGCGTCGGTCTCACCCCGAAGCTATGTTCCGCTCGGCCAACTTGCGGTTCTGGATATTGTCCCGGGCCCTCCGATGATATCAAGCGAGAACGCCCAGTTGAGATCGATTGTATTCCTCAATGTTCGCGGTCGCGACATGGGTGGATTTGTCGAAGAAGCAAAGGAGGTGCTCGAGAAGGAGCTGGACCTTCCCACCGGATACACTCTTCAATGGAGCGGCCAATGGGAGAATCAGGTTCGAGCAAAGCAACGCCTTACGATTTTGATGCCGATCGTTCTCCTCATTATCTATGTCATGCTCTACCTCATCACGAAAGACTTCGCGGAGGCGTTTGTCGTCATGCTCTCGGTACCGTTTGCTCTCATCGGCGGCGTCTATCTGATCTACATCCTGGGGTACAACTTTTCAGTGGCCGTTTGGGTCGGATTCATTGCGCTGTACGGACTCGCGGTGGAAACCGGTGTGGTGATGGTCGTGTACTTGCATGAGGCTCTCGACCGTAAGCTTCATGCCCACCAGGCCGGCACTCGTGGTCCCATCACCGCGCAGGACATTCAGGATGCAACCGTGGAAGGATCCGTACTGCGCCTTCGTCCGAAGATCATGACGGTTAGCACGAGTCTTATCGGCCTCGTCCCGATCATGTGGAGCGCCGGCGTCGGGGCGGATGTGATGAAACCCCTCGCCGCTCCGATGATCGGAGGGCTCTTTACTTCATTCACTCTGGAGCTTCTAATTTATCCCGTTGTTTATTATTGGTGGAAATGGAATTATGAACTTAAACAAGGAAAAGAAGAGGTGGTTTTATAAGNNTACACGTTCTCATTGTGACTCCGGTTTTGTTCAGCTACATGAAAGAACGGGCCTTCAAGAAAGGGACCCTAGGAATGTCGAAGATGGCGAGCTGGATGAAATGACACACAGAACACGATAACCAGAGAAGGAGCACCCCATGAAACCAAGACAATTGCTGGCCCAGACTCTTATGCTCGCTGTGACAGCGACGCTGCAATCGTGCATGCATCTGATCACCACGGGCGGTGGCCACGGACAGAGTCCGGCGGCCGGTACGACGCTCGTCAAGGAACTTCGCACGGAGNNCCCGCAACGATTCCACCCCTTACGGCTGGGGAAGAGGCGACGATCCGTCTCGAGCTCGTTGATGCCAAGTCACTTGCATCTATTTCGGGTGCAGACATTTTCGCCCACGCCGTCTTTTCGCGTTCGTCCGGCAAGACGCACGATCACGACGCAGTTCCCACGTCCGAGGACACCTCGTCCACAACTCATCAGTCGGTCTCAATGAAGGAGGGTCCTCCGAAGGGCACATATCTTCTGGTGCTCACTCCG
>DMMN01000382.1:0-263 GCA_003453835.1 Bacteroidota bacterium
CGGGATTTCCGAAAGGTTATGTTTGATCCACCTCAAATCGACGATGGATTCGAGCATAAAGCAAAAAGGCAGACCCGGCACCGGGGTCTGCCTTTTCGTGAATCTATGCAAGAAGCGTTCTTAACTTACTTCAACAGCGTCATCTTCTTCGAAGCCTGGAACGATCCGGCATTAATCCGATAGAGGTAGACGCCAGTTGGCATCGAAACGCCAACGTCATCTCTCCCGTCCCACGATACGTTGTGGCGTCCGGCATTCTTCGC
>DMMN01000382.1:313-22224 GCA_003453835.1 Bacteroidota bacterium
CGCTCTACATCGGTGATCCTGAAATCCCACGTCGTCGAATCCTTCGCTCCACTCGCATCCGCGAACACGGAGACAACAGATTTCAGCGTGTTGTGTGCGTCCGTGTACTTGCCGGTATACGTGCTGTCCGCACCGGTTTTCACCTGAACGCCGTTCACNNCTTGCATCAGAGAAGACGGCGATAACCGACTTCAGGGTGTTGTGTGGATCGGTGTACTTGCCCGTATAGGTACTGTCTGCGCCAGTCTTCACCTGAACGCCGTTCACCTTCCACGTGAACGTCAAGGCATCCCCGTCGGGATCAGTTGCGCTTACCACAAAGGCCTGGTCCCTATTCTGAGATACAAGAGTCAACGTTGCGGGTGTGCGGAAATTGAACATCGGCTTCCGGTTCACATTCGTGACCGTGACCTTTGTTGCGGCCGTGTCACTCAACTGACCGTCGCTCACCACAACCTTGAAATTGTGCGTCCCCGACTGCGTGTATGACGGTGTCCAGGAGAACACACCCGCACTCGTCAGACTAGCACCGGTTGGAAGGGTGAGACCGCTAAACGTAAGCGGATTGCTTTCCGCATCTGAGGCAGTGTACGTGTAGCTGAGGGCTTGGTTCTCTGCCACCGTCGTATCGGCAAGCTTCTTCACGAAAGTTGGCTTCGTGTTGATACCAACAGTGACACTGCCAGCCACGCCTGCAACAGAAGGGGTGCCTTCGTTGAACTTCACGCTAGAAAACGTCACTGCGCTCGTGCCACCCGATACAACTTCCCCCGTGAGGTTTATCAACGTCCCAGCACCAGCGATCGACGCAGTACCGGCCGCAGCCAGCTTCAATTGACCGGAGACGCTCGTATTCACGACAATACTGCCTATCGCAGATGAGAGCGTTCCTGTTGTGCTGTAGCTAGTCAGCTTCACTTTTGTTGCATCGAAATTGACGGTGAACTCATACGACAAAACATTCTTGCCGGTTAAGTCTTCCGTCGTCACAGGGATTGTGAACGCACCCCCGACAGGGGCAGTCACGCTAACGGTCCCAAGAGCAATAGCAAGCGTTGGAACGACTACACTTCCATTGGTTATCGTAGCGGCAGGGTTGCCTTCGTTGAACTGGAAGGACGAAAACGTCAACGCACTAGTTCCTTTTCCCGTAAGCGTAGCACTTAGGTTCAAGAGCGTACCGCTTCCTGTTAATGCGCTCGTGCCAGAGGCACCGACAGTGATTCGTCCTGCGACCGAGCTATTCACAAGAAATTGGCCAACGCNNCGTTCGTAATTGTGACAACGCTTGGATCAAAAGTCACGGTGAACTGATAGGAGATAACACCTTGACCGGTGAGATCACCAACCGTGACAGGAATCGTCTGAGAGCTTCCTACTTGCCCCGTCACGTTCGGCAGGCTGACTGTCACCTGCCCGAAACTTACACCAGTAGCAAGAAGAAGGGCACCCAAGGCGATTGTAATGCACTTAAACAGCATCAATCTTGAGTATCGCATGTTGTCCCCTCTTGTGTTTTAATGGACCAATTGTTGGTTAGTAATATGTGGGGCGATTCGCATCGCCCCACACCATCGATTCCTAAGATTACTTAATCAACAGCATCTTGTGCGATGCAACAAATGACCCGGCTTGAACACGATAGAGGTACATGCCAGTCGCAACGTTCTGTCCAACATCATTACGACCGTCCCACTGAACACTGTAGAAACCTGCTTTTTGCTGCTCGGCAACGAGTGTCCGAATCTTCTGCCCCTGGAGATTGTAGATGACCAGATTCACCTGATGGTCCTGCGGAATCTGATACTTGATCGTCGTGCTGGGGTTGAAGGGATTCGGATAGTTCTGCTGCAACGCGAATTCCGTAGGAATCATTGCAACCTCGGCGACCGCGAGTGCAGAAGAAGTATTCTCATTGACAAAGCCCTCTCCGCGAATGTTCAGACGTGCCTCCCTGCTCTTCATCTTGAAGCTGACGACTCCAACATCACCGGAGGCCAACGGTGTCACGCCCGCCATTGCGACGGTAAGCTCACCATTGGAGACCTTGTACAACATCGTCCAGTCTTCAGGCAGATTCGCCGAAATGCCCTCAATCGAAGCAGCCGATTGATCGACCTTCAGCGTAAACTGCATAGATGTGACACCGACTGCATCTGCAAGCTTCACCGGGAAGGTAACAACTTCAGCATTGGTCTGAGGCTCGCCCCAGAGAATGCTGCCGGTGGATGTAGACTTGCTTAGTCCAGCCGCATCATCACCTGTGACCGCACCGTTAGAGGGGAACGTTGTGATAATACCAGCAACAAACTGCAGGATGAGCGATGCATCATATGCCGTCACCTGACCGTTGCCCGATACGTCACCAGCCCAGATAGCAACTGTATCAGTCAACACTGTGATGCCGACCGAATGTGACAGAGCAGCGGAAGCATCGAATNNAACCCGTAATATCGCCCTTCCGTCGGGCGCGAGCCACAGTCACACTAGCGCTCGTCGTGTCCGCCAGAGCTCCCGCATCAGCCGCAACCACCGTGATGGTATAGCTAGCACCCGCCTGCAGGAATGTCGGAGTCCAGCTCAACGCTCCGGCAGACGTAACAGTCGCGCCAGTCGGCAGACCGACGCCGCTATACGTCACTGCATCACCGTCAGGATCGACGGCCACATAGCTAAACGTGAGCGCCACGCCATCATTAACGCTTGTCGCAGCAAGCTTCGCAGCACCTGTTGCAGCAAAGTCTGGCTTGCGGTTCACGTTGTTGATGGTAATAGTAACGGTAGTATCTCGCGACACCGGGCCGTAATTATCCGTTGCGCGGATCGTAATCGTCCGCGTGGCCGTTGGGGTTGCCGTTGTTGCAAGGTCATAGCCTACTGCCCAACTCACCACACCAGTTGAGGCGGTGAAAGTTGCTCCTGCGGGGAGCGTTACCGCACTCATCGTGGCGCCATCGTTCAGATCCGGATCCCTTGCCGTGAAGGTCGCCGTGTAGGTCGTTCCCTCGCTCACCGTGGAGTTGCCTGGAGCAGCGGTGAAGTTAGGGGCCTTATTGTTCTGGCTGAAGCTGAACAATGAGCCTTGCAATGTAATACCGCCTGTTGCGTCGATAACCTTCGCCACTGGCCAGTTAGCAGCTATGGTCGAGTTATCATACAGGATTGAACCTGTGTTGTTGTTCTTCTGCAATACCCACTGGTTGGCCGACGAACCGGAGTCTCTGCGAACGATCCTCACGTTCTGAATCGCGTCAGAGATGTAATCTGTATAGCTCTCACGCTGAATCTCCATATCAAAGAGATACGAAGGAGCGATTGAGATATCAGATTTTACGTACCAGTAGAAGTCGGGATAGTTCGTAATTGTGACGGCCCCGGCTGTGATTGGGTAGCCATTAGCACCACCCGGGCGAGAGTTAACATGATTCACTGTGACGTTAATCGCGCTTTGAGGAGCAGACTTGAAGTAGATGCTCAGCGGAGCCATATATCCGGGAGACGCAGGTGCCGTTCCCACAGGGAATGTCACGATGCTTCGATCAACGGACGTTCCAGCACTATTATTGACAAACTTCTTCACATTGCCAACAAAGTGACTGAATCCACCGGAGGCAACAGCACGGGTATATCCCTGTCTTGGTTGGTTGGTCACGGGGTTGTTGCCTTGGATAAGAGTCCACACATTAGATCCACTCACAACAACTCCGCTCGTGAGATTCACATTACCACCTACTCCCATTGAGAAGTTTCCGCCGGCGAGCGTTATCGTTCTGGCCGCTTCAGTAGCGTTGGTATTATTGATGGTGAAGTCGATCGGAGGTGTGTCACCTATATCAAAGAAGTCTCCATCGGCGTTCGCATCAGCNNACTGTAACGTTTCCTGCAACCGAGAACGAGCGCACAGCAGTTCCAGTGTTCAGCGCAATACCACCACTAGTAGCGTTCAGAACAAGATTCCCACCCAGTGTTGCGCTTGCGTGAGGTGTCAGAACCGTGCTAGTAGTCGAGACAGTCAAAGTCAGAATACCAGTCGTCTTGAACTCTTCAGCCGTGCTGGTAATCGCTGCTCCACCACTATAGGTCAGATTGTAATTGGTCGTTGTAGCACCGCCATTCGCAGTAACGAAGATCGCGGCAGCTCTGTTGATGGTCGCGCCGTCGGCAATTGTCAGCGTGTACGGCGTCGCGGTACGATCAAGAACACCGGCGGTCAGGAACAACGTCCCACCGACAGTGACGCTCTTGTTCAGTGACACGACATCATTGACTCCACCACCAGCCGTCCTATTAATAGTGAGATTGGTGACAGTTGCTCGCAGTTCATTCCCTGTCGTAATAGCAGCAGGTTCAGCGCCGCTATAGGTGTTATTGATCGTTGTACCAAACGTCGGAATTGAGGAAAGAGTAGATGTCGTCAGCGTTCGGACGATTGTAGCACCGTCGCCGAGCGTCAATGTTCCAGCGTTTGTCGTGAGAGCCGCTGCACCACTCAAGGTCAACGTACCTGTTACGGTGAACGCGATCGTTGGAGTGCTATTAGTAACTGTACCACCACCAGTGGTGATAATAGTGAGATTTGGGATCGAAAGAGCCGTACCGGGTGTAAAGGTTTGCGCACCGGCACCAGCAAACTGTACAGTCCCTGTCGTCGCAGCAAATCCACCCGCTGCACGCGTATAGGCAGCACCCACTAAGGTGAGACTCACGTGATTAATCCCGAGATCCAACGTCCCGGCAGTCTGCGTAAACAACCCGCTCACAGTAATTGTTCTTGCCACAGCCGGCGTTGCACTTGTGGGAGTGACCGTCACCGTTCCCGTTGAATTGAGGGTCAAGTTCACGATTGTCGGGCTGCCGTTGCCGCCGAAAGTCATGGCAGCGTTCGTTAGGATTACGTTTCCGCCTCCCGTCGCCGCATACGTGCCTGCCGTAAAGGTATACGTGGCACCGCTAACTGTTAGGTTCAAGGCATTGAGATCGATACCGCCAAGAGTGTGTGTAAATGCTGTCGTAACCGTGACACTCGAGGTTGTAAGTGNNTTGATTTCGAGGTTCGGGATGCTGAATGCCGTGGAGGAAGTAAAGGCTGCGTTTGCGCCATAGGCAAGAACCAACTTGCCGGTGCTTGCAGTTACCGTGCCCGCTCCTGTGCGGGTGTAGGCACCCACCGCTCGATAATTAAAGGTACCGAGAGCAAGAGTTCCAGCTGCCTGGCCCGTTGTACTACCGACAGTGATCGTTGAGCCCAGGGCAAGCGTTCCCGCTGTAAGCGTAGCGGTTCCATTCGTTGTGCTCAATGCTGTCGTCGTACCGCGTGTCAACGTGAGGCTGCCATTCGTCAGAACAAGGTTTCCAGNNCAATCGTCACAGAAGCAGTCGGGCCTACCGTAGCATTACCGACCGTGAGATTACCCGTCAACGTGGAGCTTGTTGCGTTCATCGTAACCGTTGCAGTTGCGCCGGTCAGGATGCTCGTTCCCTGAATGGTCAGGTTACCCGAGATGACCTTTAGGTTTGTCGAAGTAAACGCAGCACTCGCAGCAGCCGGTTCAAATGACAGACTGTTAACCGTTGCAGCCGCTGCCGTGACGGTCGAGCCCGTTAAGGTCGATCCGTTACCCGTAACCGTCAAAACTCCAGCGGCTGTAATTGTTCCGGCCACCGTATGGCTCTGAGCATCGCCATCCAGAGTTATCGGGTTCGCAGCATTGCCCGCCGCAAGCGTGGCACCCTGACCAACGAAGAGAGCTCCTTTCACAGTAAGATTCTGTGCAGGAAGATCCATGACAGTCGCATTCGTTGCAGGAGCCGCCAATGTGAGATTACGCTTAATTGTAATCGCAGCAGTGTGAGCAAGGATTAGCTTATTTGCCGCAGAAGTTGCGGTCATCGTAAGATCCCGGACATTGCCCGAGGTGAGTTCTGCGCCCGAGGTCGTGCTGTTCACGGTGACAGTCACATCAGCCGCAAATGCGCCAGTATACTCGAGGTCATAGTCAACGGCCACGTTTGTGTTGAAACCGCCTGCGGTCACAAAAATGCCAAGCGCGCTACCGGTTGTAGCATTGATATTCCGGATGATGCTGGCTGCTGTCCCTGTCGGACCAAAGGAGCCAGAGCCGTTGTTGATTTCTAAGTCGCCCGAAGTGAATCGCAGCACGCCGTTAAACTTCACATGGTTTGCAGCGCTCATGACGACCTTGTTCGCCGCAGCCGTTCCAACATCAATAGTGATATAGGAATAGACTCCTGTTCCGGCGATCGTCTGGCCCGTATAGGCAGCAGCCGATCCCGATACAGTGTTCACACCACCGAAGATAACTCCGCCACCGCCTGTGGCCGTGTAGGAGCCGGCATTCGTGATTGATGCGCTATTTGCAAAAAGAATGATATTGAATGTGGAAAGAGCCAGACTTGTGTTCGCACTGATCGACACTGCTCCAGTTGCTCGAACGGACTGACCAAGGGTGATCGTTCCACTTGTGTTCGTGAACGTCAGATCGCTGACCTGGATCAATGGTCCGCCGTTGAAGTTCTGTGCACCAGTTGTACTAGTGAACGTAGTCTTCGAAGCAGCGCCGGCAGTAAACGTTCCGCCCGTCCTATTGAAATCTCCCTTCACGTCAAGAGTCGACGCGGCATTCGCAGCGAGGGTAAACGTTCCGCCACTCTGGGTATAACCGCGAGTAGTGAACACGACGTTACCAACGTTCACAGTTCCGCCAGTCAGATTGAACGCTCCACCGGTAGAGATTGTCGTGGCGATCGAAACTGTAAGAGTCCCTGCGCTGACATTCAGGTTGCTCGCCGTAATAGCATTTGTCTGGAATGTCGTTGTGCCCGAACCGCTGAGTGTGACGTTCGAGAGTGTTCCACCATCAAATGATGGAGTACCTGTCGAAGTGACTGCGATGCCGCCCGAGCCTGAAGCGGTAACCGTTCCACCATTTGTTAAGTGCGCTGCGGAACCGCTCAAGGTCAGAACGTTTGCCCCAAGAGCCACCGTTCCAGCATTGGTAAAGACACCCGCGACAGACAATGTTCCATTGACAGTCGTTGTCGCACCCGTCACATTGGTAAGAGTGCCACGAATCGTGCCCCCCGCAAGAGTCATCGTTCCAGCGGAGGCCGCGTTAGTCACATTGAGAATCACAACCGTCGCTCCCGTTCCACCGGTAGCGGCAGTAAGGCTACCAAGAGTCAATGCGCCTGCAGCACCGTTACGCGCTGTCACCGTAGCATCCCAGGTTGCCGTAGCTTGCGAGTTCACCAAGGTGATCGGCTGGTTAAACGCGATGGAGCCCGTGGATTGATTGTCAACAATGTATGTTCCTCCAGCAGCAGCAAAAACGTTGGCGCCCGTAAAAGTTCCTGCGGTCCAGGTAGCTGCGCCATCAAAAACTATACTACCTGTGCTTGTATTCTCGACGCTTCCGAGATTTGCATCTGCAGTTCCATTGGTGATCGAGAAACCAACCGTGCTGCTGAACGTTAAGGTTCCCGTGCCATTGTTCGTGATGTCATTCGCGCCCATGGTGATAGCGCCTGCAAAGGTCGCGTTTCCGCTCGTGCCAGTAACGCCACCCAGCGTCATCGCATTGCTGAGCGTTACAGTTGTACCCGCCGTCTTGTTAACGGTCAATACACCTGTGCCATAGGTACCGTAATTTGATTCGGGACCACCTGTAGGCGAGCTTCCGCCTCCGTACGTCAGGTTCAGATTGGTGCCCTTCTGAGGTGCAGCATTGCTAAAAGCAGAAGTGCCATTCATAGTGATTGTTCCGAGCGAGGCAATTCTGAAGGACGCTGCAAGAGCGATATTCATCGTTGAATTATTCGTGCTGGATCCGAGAGTTAGATTACCCGTTGCGCCTGCTGCAATATTGAAATATGCATTGCCGTCCGATGAGACGATATTCAACGTCCCGCCAGAGACGTTATAAATGAAGCTGCCGGCGGAGAGCTGAACTTCGTTGTTCGACAACAGCGGCGCTACTTGAATCGTAATACTGCTGCCGGCAACAAAGGCTGTGTAGGTTGTCGTATTGATGTCGACATTCCCGCCGGCACCATTACCGCCGTTGTATGTTCCAGCCTTAATGCTGAGAGTCCCACCATTGGCCAAAGCAGCAAGCCCGCCATTGATCGTTGCCTTCGGTCCTGTTCCTGCGGGGTTGTTAATTTCGTTTGCTCCGGTGTAGGTATCAGAACCGTTTGTGACGTCGACGTAGACGGTCTGAGCAAACGCGGTACCCGCGACCACGAAGAGCAAGGTCAGAAGCAACGCGCCAAGCTTGAAAATTGTTCTTGAGTTCATTTGTTCCTCCGAAAAGAGATTGTTTATTATTTGCATCGGACATCGAAACATCTTCTTCCCCGCTAACCTTCGTGCCGGGGGGTCACGAAAGTCTGAACCTCTCTTCTCTCTGGCCTTCGAACGATCATCTACATCAATCGCCGAAAGGAGAGACGAAGAACCTAACTAGAATTTATAACGCTTCTCTTCATTCCTCATTGCTCCTTTTCTTGTGAGGGGTTTAGGTTTGGTTGTCAAAGGGGGAACTACGTTCTGTACTGCTACAACGATTTCTTTCCACTGCAGTAAGGGAATGACGTGTTGCACTTTCGGCGCGCTCACTCTTGTCTGCCACCATCCGCACACCCATGCAACGGTGCTAAAAAATGTGGTGTCAATATAGAAACATTCAGAATTGTTGTCAAGTGTTTTTTTAAGGTACACCCCCCTATTTTCATATATATGAGTCGGTTGCGGATAACCAACCTTCTATTCAACTCGGAACGCCTAGCGCATCCCAAGCCTGCCTCCGGAACCGTCGAAATCACCAAAACAAGCCTGAAATATAGGGCTTCTTCTTGTCGAGGAGATTCAAAACTCGGCGGGCGGAGCCGGGATGAAGATACATAAAGAGAGCCCCCCTGTCAAGTAGGTGTGTGCCGCCGGTCAATCAAGTCAGAAACCCGACTTCCACTGCGTTAGAAACCCGACTTCTCATCGCGAATTCGCAGCGAGAAGTCGGGTTTCTCATCATCTACCACACTCCATACCGGACACCAATAGAGAACTCTGCGGTTGCCTTCTTGTCGATCCGCGCAGATTCGTCGCTTAGAGTTCTCGACCGGAAATGGACATCGAGAAATCCATCCCTTACGAACTGATAGCGGGCTTCTATGCCGAGCGTTCGCTCCTCACGGAGGGGACCGTACAAGAATGGTTGCGACGGAAGCGCGTACTGGTACGCAATGTCCTTCAATCCACCTTTTCGGTAAATCTCGTACGATCCGCCGAGCACGAGAGCGCGCATCGGCCTGTAGGTCAGTCCCAGAAACAGATTGTCCGCATTCTGCCCGATCCAATGACCGAGGTCGTAGCCGTTGTTCGTAAAGTTCGTTGAAGGATACTTGTGGGAGTACACCCACGGATTGAGCCGCGTGTACTCGACAAGGAACTCAAGATTCTCCAGCATCAAATCGTAGGTCTGAAGTCCGATCGTGTAGCCGACCTGATTTCGTTCTCTGGTTGGATTCAGTATCTCATCGGAGTTCAGTTCATCAATAAAGATCGAGCTATAGACGTTCACGTTTCGGAAAGCGTTGATGTCGAACGAAAAGAACCATTGTGTGTTATCCGTATCTCTGTTGTAGTGCTCGGCCCCTTTGAAATACATGATCGGGATCAGATAGATGAAGTCAACTCCACGATCTCCATAGACGATCGATTCACCGAGGGCGATATCGAGACCATTCAGCGGAGTGATCTCCAGTTGGTGCGCAGCCAGATACTTCAGCCGATTAACGGATCGGAAAAAATCTCTTGTGGGCGACGAGCCTGCGTGATAGGAACGAACCGAGTCAATAATCTGCGAGTTGAGCTCGGCATGGAAGTAGACAAAATCTATCCACGATGCCAGCGGGACCCGTAGCTTTATCTGCGGATACGATGGAGCTTTCTCCGAAAAGGCAAGTGTCCCTCTTCGCCCCAATCCCCAAACGTTTTGCATCTTCTCCAACGAGAATTGAAACTCTCCCGCCTGCCAGGTTAGTTGCGCTTCGGTCATATCATACTCCAGGACGTCGCCGGAGCCTCCGGTCTGAATGATGCCCGGATCCGGAATGTTCAGCTTCGGCCGGTTGATCGCTTTCCCGACCTCCCGATTGTCGATGAAGTTGAAATAAAAGCCGAAGTCGTCATAGACGTAGCCGGTGATCTTGGCGCCCTGAGATCGCAATCGGACACTCTCCTTGTCGACACTTCTATAAAAGTACTGCCCGATGAGATCAAGATGGACGATGCCTTTCGGCAAGTCCGTGGAGAGCAGGTGCCAGCGGATCTCCGAGGGTTCAGAATCCCCATCTAATGATGACAGCTCGTACTGAAACTCCCCTTTCAGGAACTCATAGATATCGCGCTCCACACTCGTCATCTGCTTGGCCTTCTCCGCAAGATCCTTCAGATGTCTTGCAAGGTCACGTCGGGAAAGCGGTCTCGCAGCATCCCGATACTGCTGCAGGAGCCCGCGGGATTCCATTCTTCTCAGGAATTGATAGACCTCGTGGGATGACGGAAGATAGATGGATTGGGAGAAGGTGGAACAAACGAACAGGATGAGCGAGAGGATGAGGTGTTTGGCGCGGTTAGAAACCCGACCTTTCGCGGTGAGTTCGCGAGTAGTAGGAGTCAGGCTTCTTACCGTTCTATTCTCCAAACAAGTAGTCCTCAATCTTGTCTTCCTTTCCCCTAGCCTCAGCAAAGTCCAGGACGAATCTTCTGTATTCCAACCCGTTGCGGATCCTGATCGAAGCATTCGGACTGATCTGCTCCGCAGAAGTCCAGACTGCATTGTACGAGTTCTTCCAGTCTTCAGGGGATTTGACTAGTCCGGCAGTCACCGGGTTGAGGTGAATGGATCGACACAGGTGGATCAAGTAATCATCACCCACGACTGCTTTCGGGTGAAACGGCCCTTGGAATAGGTGACCGACCCTCTTGTACCAGCTATTGAACGATCTGACCTACGAGGTGGCAAAAGACTGCAGAACACTCGAAAGGTCAACCGGTCAGTTTCTCTCTGGTTCGCTGTTAGTAGTCTGACTTCCCGCGGTGAGTTCTTGGTCAAAAGTCAGGTTTCTCNNAAGCCGTTGAATTACTTCATCCCCCGATCCATCCAACCGGAGGGCAATCTTGTAAAAATACACTCCATTCGCAAGCTCATTTCCATCGTCGTCTCTTCCATCCCAATGGATCCGATTGAATCCAAATCGAAGCTCTCCGCCCGGAAGGGTCAGCTTCCGCACCAAGCGGCCCGCGACGGTATAGATCTTGACGGACAAATCGTCCGGCATTCTGCTGCCCGTCAGGTTGAACGTGAAGAACGTTCCGCCTGCAAACGGATTCGGAAAGTTGAACACATCCAGCAGTCGGGATTCCGTCTCGACTCTAAATTGTGTTCGATACTGCGAGGTGTCGGCTTGATTACCCGAAGCATCCTTAATTTTGAGTACGAGCAAATGTGTACCCGAGCTTAGCTCGGGTCTGAAAGTCACCCTCGCCTTCGTCGTACCTGTCCCTGATTCAAACAGGCTGTCGGGGGTTGATCCGAGCGAAATCTTCCGATCATTCAAAAGAAGTGTGACGCTCGAAGGATCGGTGATCGAAAGAGGGCTGTTGTCAAAGATATTGATATGAATGGTCGGTCTGGCGGAGACGTAGTCACCATCGAACACGCGGGCGCCGTCAAACGTCACGTCAAACGTTGGACGGACTGTGTCCGTTGCGACGAAGATCGGACTCGAGTAAATATTATTGCTCCGGTACAGTTCCGTGACCCGATGTCCGGGATCGACCTCGAGAAAAAGGGTTGTTCTTCCTCTCTTCCCTGCCGTGGTGAAACTCGAAGAGAATGAGATCGAGGAGTCTTGCGGAATGCCCGGTACAATAATCGAGTCGATTGAAAAAAGACCCCTCCCTTCCACAAGAGCAGTGAGAGAGATCGAGACACTATCGGCTTACTGATACCCCACATTGTGTATCGACGCGTTGATCGCTACCGGAGTACCTTCGAGCACGGTGTCTGCGGAGAGAGACACCGACTGATAGTTCATTGCCAGCTCTGCAGGAGGCTGCAGCGAAACGCTCCAGTCTTTCAATGTTGGAGATATACCCTGGGAATTTGCCCCGAACTGAGCAAGAAGTCGAATGGATGGATACTCGCGTGCGGAGATACCCGTCAGCGGGATCAAGCCCCCTTCTCTTTTAGAGATGAGGGTGTCAAGCTTACCGTTCCTGCTCACCCCGATCACACTTGTCTTTATCTCTGTTCCCGGTGAAACATCCGCCGTCAGAGATACTTCCTCCCACGATCCTACAGGACCGATCTCAGGACTGAGGATTTCACCCTTCTGAACATTGCGAATGAAAGTTGTATCAATGACGACTCTTCCTTTGAACGTCCTTTTCCACAATTCCGGCACGGTTCCGGGCTTCGCTCCCTTCCGTCCGATGATCGCCCAGGAGTCTCTGAATCCCACACTGTCTATCATTATGCTGCCGAGACTCTTGATCGCATCGCGCGCTCCCTGGTGAAGACTCTGGCCCCCTTCATCGATGATGAGCTCAATGACGAGCGAACCTTGAGGGAGTGCATTCAGGTGGTTCTGGAGCGAGTCGGCGTACGAGGTATTAGCAAAGAGGTCGAACGTCTTCTCCGATCTTACAGCGAGAGTGAGCGTGTCAAGCACGACGACTCGGTGTCCGCGTCCGAACGTATTGGCAAGGATGTTCACTCCGTTGAGCTCGACGGCCCCAAACGCACCATCAACAAATCCGGAGGAAGTGACCTTGATGTCTGTGACGATTTGATCCAACGCGGCTCCCGACCCATAGATGTACCTGACACCCCGGTATGTATTCTGACTCCAGGACAACGAATCGGATTGCCTCCACCGCGTCTTCCCATCGGTCGAAATACTTATTCGGCCCGTCGAGGGAGGCCTTGTTGAGTTTTGGAATTGAGCTTTCCAGTAATAACTCCTCCCCACTGTCAGATTTTGTACGGGAAAACGCGTTACGACTTGCCCAAGGGAGCGTGTCAAATGCAATCCGCCCACAAACGCTCGGCTTGTGTCAATATCGAGGAGTACATCGTTATTCCCACCATCGATCTGTCGGGAAGGATTAAGGAGGATGAAATCGGCCGGTGGCTGTTCGAAACCCGGCGCGGGTTGAACGAGTTTGAAAGAACTCGAGAGGACAACCGTGCGAAGTTCGGCATTGTTGTCCGAAGACTCAATCTCCGCAAGTCTTCCCTCCCGGTTGAAATTGACAATGTGTTTGTACTCGCCCGGCATATCTTTGATCGCATATCGAACCATAAGCGTGTCGCGGAAGAGAGGCAGAGCCCTTCTCAGAGCAGTATCTATTGTACTGCCGGCGTATGTGCGTTGGACGCTCACCGTAAAGGTATCTGGAATTACCCGGCCAGTGTTCGAGTACGGGATCGTAAGATCGACAAAACCATCATCGTCAGAAGGAGACTCCGGGATGGTCCTCAAGTCTGTGCTCCTGACGAGAAGGTTGGGCTTCTTCGGAACCGCAAGCTGAATGGCGGGATCCCCCAGCAGGGAATTGGTCAGCATCATCACCCGATTGATCAGTGCACCCGGACCTCCGGCTTCCTGCATCCGTTCGATCTTGGACAGCAAATGCGCTTTTCCAATCCCGTATTCACCATGTACGAGGAATTGCTTATAGAAAAGAAGAGGGAGGGAAACGGCGTTCGATGTGAACCCGAGGGCAGAGTTCCCGACATAGGCGATCGCGGATCCTGTCTCGCCAAGTGTAAACAACTCACCAAAGGACTTGATGTTTGGCTCGGCGAATTTCGCCGTCGAACATCCAAAGTCGCTGATGAGCGCATAACGGCCACGCTTGTTCAGAAGTTGACCTGGATCCCCGATTCCGTTGTCCCAAGTTTGCGTGCCGCTATGGCCTATATAATTGATGAACACCCCCCCGTTGTCGATCGCATCTCGGATCTCGTGAGATGGGGAGGGACCGAAATCGGATTGAGGATTGGTTGTCTTGTAGAAGTTCGCCGCCATCCCCCCCATCGGCGCAGGCTTCACCATCGTGCTGATGATCTGCTCGTTCACCGACTTAAATGATTCTATCTGTCCCTGCGTGCCCGGGTCGCCCCCGGCAAAAAAGATGTACCGCTTGTTCCAATCATCGTTCTTGGCGGTCACGTATGACTGGTGTCGCTGAAAATACCGGGCAAGCTCATCGGCTGAATTTACTGGGATTCGTCCGACGTACATCTGAGGAATGATGGATGCATCATCGAGAACAGCCAGCCAGGGATCACTGACGGGATTTCCGAACGAAGGAACGGCATTGAAGGGTCGGTTCGCGGGATTTGGATCGGTCATGATATGCTTGTAATCGTAGGTCGCGTCGCCCGCAAGGACCACGTAGGAGGGCATTGGCGACTGCCACAACGATGTGGCTTTCAGAAAGTCGCGGATAGATTCTGCGGTCGGATAACCGTAGCCAAACTCATCAAAGATATCCTCCACATCTATTAAAGTGGTCTTGAGATTGTATTGCGAGCCGATGAACGAAACATAAACACTCGCAACCGGCAGGAATCGTTTGTGTGTGATGAGAATGTAGTCCGCTCTTCGAGCAGGATCGCGCAAGTTGATGAAGGATTTGGGATTCCTGAGGAGAGGTGTCCTGATTTTTTGGGAGGAGAAAATCATGTAACGATCTCCCGGCGATACAGTATCCGCGAAGCTGACGGTGAAAGTCGACGATCCCACAAAGAACGCGTTGGTGATCCTTTTGAGGGAGGGGGCGAACTTGTAGATAGCGACGTCCTGAGTCGTCAAACCGGAAATTCGGATTGTCCTGACATTTCTCCCCACAATGTTTTTGAATCCAAAGATCAGGGAATCTGAGACTGCCACAAGCTGGCGGGGATATTCTGCATCGGCCCAATCGAATAAAATGAAGTTTACGGTTGAAGAAGTTGGCAGAGAGTGGACACGGATCGTGTTCAGCCCGTTTGTCAACTGATCGACGGGGACGTTCCCCTGCATCAACACCTGTTGGTATTGTTGAACGTCGAGCGCCTGAAGTGTGTCGGAATTATTGACTCTCAGCCGCACTCGATGTGCCGGCACAACACTTTGAGCTCCCCAACTCGCGAACCTCGCGAAGACTCCGGCGGTGGGAAATCCGAAGTGAATATTCGATGCTGCGAATTGCGCCTGAAAAGAACCTCCCGCACCCAACCATCCCCAACCCCAGATATCACCGCTCTGCCAGCGCGGGTCCTGACGAACAGCCACATCACCTCCAATGAACTGAAGCATGGTGTTAACCTCAACATGGACCATCTCGGTGTACCACGTAAGAGTGTCCGACGAAGCCTGCACTCCAACGTTGGCTGACATTCTCGCCCCACGTACTCCACCCCAGGTCAGCCAGGACGATGACGTGTCTGTGTATCTGTTGAGGTATTCCGCGTATTCATCATTCCCGGTTGAAATGTCACGATAGTCGCGGGTACCGTAGTTTCGGAGAGCGGGGAATTCGATGTATTCATTTGACGAAAAGATCCCGTCCTCTTCCCCGCTCACAAAAAGCGGTATCTCCTTGCCGCGGTTGAAGGCTCTGAAGCTTCTCGGATCAATCGAGCCGACGGATACTCCCACCTGCTGTAAATCGACGAATCGTATTCGGTATATCCCATCCAGCGGTATGCCAAGCTTGACGTACTGTTGTGAAAACGAGATCCATCTTCCTGTGGTATCGATCCCCGGAAGACTAGTTGTAGGTACCGATCCCGCCCCTTTCCAGTTAAGAATCAGACTGTTCAAGACACGTTCGAAGTGGGGATCTTCTGTTTTCTGTGGGACACCGTACGATTCGATGACACCAGATTCGATCTGTAATATAGCTTCGATGCTCTCAACGGCTGTCAAGCCCTGAGCGTCAGCCACGAACGGTGAAATCCGAAGGCGCGCCAGCCGATGACCCCTAAACCATTCGTATCCATCGAGTGCAAGTGAAGTGGCGGGGAGATAGGTCACCGCGTAGGAAATGGTTCTATGCAGCGGTATCAATGCAGAAGAATCACTGAGCTGTTCATAACCAGAAACAAGGAATGATTCATCCGGCCTGACGGGTCTTTGCCGAAGCACGCTGATCTTGATGCGAACCGTCGCCGAGGGAGGGACGAGAACAAAAAGTGCGTGTGAAGGGATCTCCGGATTGGCGTCGGAGGATTGCCGAAATGGACCGTTGACAGAAGTCGCGGGATGCGTGGGAAGATGATGGGCCGGGCGATGATGCAATCGGATGGAGAGGTGAAGACCATCCCGCTGTTCCCGATATTCCACGCTCCCCCATTGGTACTGCTTGACGTTTTTTTGAACACTCGACTGAAAAGCCAAGCTTTCCAGGAACAGGGATAGGCCGGCAAGTGGTGCAAGAAGGTATTCCATTGTACTGATTCCGAATACCTTTCGAGGCACCATCACGATTTCCTCAACACGTGTTCATACACCTCCATCGTCTCTTCGATGAACCGATCATAGTCGTGCTGTTGTTGCACTTTGACTTTTGCGTTAGCTCCCAGCCTCTTGCATTCCTCCGGGTGGTCCAACAAATGGCCGATGGCCCCACCGAGTGCCTTCGGATCGTTGGGGGGAACGAGCAATCCCGTCTCGTTGTGACTCACAAAATCCGGTACGCCTCCAACCGCCGTCGCCACGTGAGGCTTGCCGATACTTGCCGCTTCAAGCAACGCGTAGGGGAGCCCTTCCTGAATGGAAGAGAGAACACAGAATTCAGAAACATTGAGGAGAGCTTCTACATTCGTATCGGCCCGCAGGAAACGGACATGATTCTCAATGCGGAATTCAGCCGCTAACGCTCGTAATCTTCCGGCCTCGACTCCATCCCCAAGGAGAGCCAGAACAAAGTCTTCCCTGGCCGCCGTCCATCGGAGAAACGCTATTGCGCGCAGGAGCGTTTCACGGTCTTTTGCCTTCGAAAGGTGTCCAATGCTCGCCACGACGCGGGTGGTCGATTCGAATCCGAGATCGATTCTCGCGGAAAGAGCCGTGCCATTCTCGAACTCCCTGAGGGGAACGACACCGTAGTAGATCATCCTGACTTTGTCGCCGGGTTTTCTGAATTCCTTTACAAGCATCTCGTGAACAACGTCGCTGCACGCAATCGTGAAGTCTCCAAAAGGGGAAAGCCGCTTGAAATCATTGAACGTGTTGTGGCAGGTTGAAACATGCTTCACTCTGGTGACTGTTGCGACCATTCGTGCAAGGACATCCGAGTAACGTTTGTGTGAATGGATGATCTGAACTTTGCTGCGCGTGACTTCTCGGATCAAACCCGGAATGACTTCTGGAAGTCCGGAATAATTCTTTCTTAATGACTGATGATGCGTGATGGGCAGATTGACAAACCGGGTGCCTTCACAAAGGCCATTGCGGGATGACCCATCCGTTGCTGCGACAATGACATCGACCCCGCGTTCGGACAAGCCATTGGCGAGATCGACGACGTGACGTGGGACGCCACCGGGCAGCATATCGTCTGTCAGAAGCAGGATATTCATGGGATTCGAGACAAGAGAGTGTCAACGCGATGGCGCCACGTATTCTCCCGGGCGAAAGCGATCCGCCGGTTCCGCTTCTCCCCGTCGCGTTCCGTAAGCGCAGAGCGTACATGATTGATGAAGTCGTCGGCTGAATCGGCCAAGTAGAGAAGATGATCATAGTGACGGAGTTCCTCCGTTCGTATCGCCACACTCGGTTTGCCTGCGGCGCAATACTCGTACAGCTTGAGCGGATTCACGACTCTGGTGATGTGATTCTTCTGGAAAGGTATCAGGCATACATCGAATTCTTCGANNCTTGAAAGAACCGGACACCGATGCACGCACTGAAAGATAGCAGTCCGGGAATGCTTCCGCTACTTGCACCAGCAGTTCACGGTCAGCCCAGCGAGGATCCAGTGAACCGACGTACCCAATCACCTTCCGCTCGGCGGGGCGACTACGACCATGGACTCCGTCAAGAAACTCGTTCGAGACGGCATTGGGCAGAAGAACGACAGGCACATTCGAAACTCGAGCTCTAAGATCTTCCTCCAATGTGAAAGCGCTGCACGTGATGAGATCTACTTCCGCAATCAACTTCTCTTCGGCCTTCATCATCGTCGAGAGTGCCCGGTCGTTTCTGCTCGGCATCGAGAGAGAATCGCACACGTCGTAGACGATGAATTTGGCGGGACAATCCGAGCGCCGGACAAATCCGTTCCACCAATAGGGGAATGAAACGAAANNAAAACCACAGTGTTTCGCCAATCAACGGTTCGTGAGATTTCCCGGAACCATCGTCGAAATAGCAGGGCATCGAATCCGGGCGTATAGCTGCTCCGAAAGAACGTCGGCACTGTTGGGGGTGTCAGAATGTTGAGCGCCGGTGGGAGGTTGTTCGGTAAATCAGCTTGTTCGATACTTTCCGGCGAGAGAAACCGTCTGGACACCTCCCGCACTCTTGAGGCGAGAGATGGCATCCCTTCGACATACGTAACCGGAAAACCTCTCCGCGCAAGCTCCGTCGCAAGAGCATGCTCGCGCTGAGACAAACCATGAAAGCTTGTATTACCGAGGAAGAGGAAGGAGAGTTTTTGCATGGCTCAGATGGTCGGAAGTCCTTCGATCCTTCTCCATAACTCTTCTATCTCGATCTGCCGTGGGTCTGCAAAGTTGCAGGGGACCATGAGATCATAGACCATTTGGGCAAGTTCCCCAGCTCGCAGCCGATCAACGAGAGTATTCCGGAGCTTTCGCATGGCGTGCATCAATTCATTGACGTCACGAGCTTTGCCAACAAGTCCGGCATCGGCATATGCCGCATCGCCCAGAACGATCACAGGTTTCTGGAACAGAAGCGCCTCAAAGCCGACGGTCGAATTTATCGTCACCACCAATGCTGCCGAGCGGATGAGTTCGAGAGTCCCGTCTTCAGACCAGAGAACATTCGGATACATGTCCGCAACGGACTTGTAGTCCAAGTTCCGGTACTCCGTAGGATGAGGTTTCACGACCACCTGAAGTCCCGGGTCTACGCTCATCGCTGCGGACGCAACGACCTCCATGAGCATCTTATTGCCGCTTATCCAGCCGCCGTGGCAGAGGATTTGCGCATCGTCCGAGACTTGAAGCGGAAGAAAGACGTAGCCCAGCTCCGCGACTGATGTTCTCGTGGATTCACCTTTCGGGTCATTGAGTTTCCACTCGGACTGACTCTTGAATAGTCTTCGCCGTTGAAATGAGACCAAGGAATCATAGATCTTCTCAGACAAGGCTGCAAATTGCCGCTCGCGTAGAAAGTACCGCACTTTTGCCAATTTTCCGACTGATTGAANNAAGGAGAGACTGAAAGTACTCCAAAGGCTGAAGAGGTTGAGCGGAGTCGGACGCAAGCAGACGGTCCCGCCAGGAACTTCGCGCATTGACTCCGGCTTGATCGACTTGGAGCGATCGCGGATAGAGCCCCTTCTCAATAAAGCATGTCCTTACCCGCAGATGTCTTGCCGCTCCGGCCGCAAGTGCGGAGTTCATCTTGACGCCTGCCCAGAGAATGACGAGCTCGATTTTCTCTTCGTTGAACCTTTCAACGTAGAACTGAAATTGCTCCTTTGCCCTGGCAAGCAATTTGACTTTCTGCTTTTCTCTTTTGTGTGTATCATTATTTTCGAGATCAACGACTGCGAAATCGTATCGCAAGAGAGACTCGATGTCAATCGCTCCTTCCGGACGCTTATTCATGGAAACTGATCGCGAAGATTGATACTCCCATCCTTCATTCATCAAACAAACTCCCCCTGAGTATTCAGGCTCCATAAACGCCACCGTGTGCCCGAGTGATCTGAGGTGCCGCGTCAGGCAGGAAAAAAGGGGAAAAGCGTTCGAGGTGAGTCCGCAGATGGCAATGTGCATAATCGATGACATCCCTAGCTTGAAGAAAAGCGGATCTTGAGCCATCGAGGCCGCCGAAGAGAAAACGCTCCTTCCGAAAAGAAAAAACCACCGAACACTGCTCCTCGTCTATAAAATTCCTGCACATCCTCCCTCAGCACGGAACGTCGACTCCACAGTCGAATCACTTCCAAGAAACCGGAAAAGAAACCTCTCAGAACCGTAACCAGGCACCCTAATCGAATTCCCGCTAGGATTCTTCCGAGAATCATTCGAAAAACTCTCCCGGTCACTTTTTGCATCGAGAAGTGTAGACAAAGGACAATCAGACAATTCCTATTGTCATAGAAGACTTTTCTGAGGGCAAGTGTTTCAATCGTTGCCGGCGATCTATTGAGAATCGATCTTGTATGATATACAAACGCCTCAGGCTCATAGACAATCTTGAATCCACTGTCGACAACTCTCATGGAGAATTCGACTTCGTGTTTGTACAGAAAAAGAGATTGTTCGAAGAATCCAACTGTATTGAAAAGCTTCGCGTCGAGCAGGGCCCCGCATCCCACGAAGGAATANNTCATAGTGTTGTGTCTCAGATCTCCTCTCGTGGGGATTGACGACATTGAACGCCACAATCCCACACCTCTCAACGCTCTTCATCGTCTGCCCGGCCTTCTTCGCAGCATCCTTCTCCGGATAGCTATCATCATCCAGCACCAGAACATACGCGCCTTTGGCGACCTTGAATCCTTCATTCCAACCGGCGATTCCGATATTCTTCTCCAGGCACAGCAACCGCGCCGCCGGAAAGTCTTGTTCAACCATTTGCGCCGATCCGTCATCGGAATTGTTATCCACCACAATGACTTCGAACTTCGGATACTCCATAGCAAAGACGTGTTGCAGGGAATTACGAAGCTCTTCTTTTCGGTTCCAGCTCAGTATGACAACGGAAACGAGCGGCAAGTTTTCCATCGCTACCTCTTCCCTTCCGCAATTCGCTCGAACGTTGCCAGGCTTTGTGCCGTTACCTGATCCATATTATAGTATTGGTACGTTGCCAATCTTCCCGTAAAGATCACGCTCGAAAGCCGTTCCGCCTCTTTCTGATACCGCTGGTACAGCTCACGATTCTCCCGCCTCGGGATCGGGTAATACGGTTCCCCTACGCTCATCGGAAATTCTTTTGCGACGCTCGTGTGCGGGTGGTTCTGGCCGGTAATGTGCTTGAATTCCGTGGTGCGAGTGTAATCGTGAGAGTTCGGATAATTGATCATGGCGACCGGCTGAACGAACTCGCGCTCGTAATGCTCAAACTCGAACCGGAGAGAGCGGTAGGGCAACTTGCCGTGGAGATAGCCAAAGAACTCGTCTATCTGTCCCGTGAAAACTAGTCTGTTGAACGAACCATCCGGAACGTCCTGGAATCGTGTGTCAAGTGCAAGTTCGATGTACGGATGATCAATCATCCGCATGAACATCTCTGTGTAACCGTTGGCGGGTATGGCCTGGAACCGATCCTCAAAGTAGCGGTCATCAAGATTTGTTCGTATCGGCAGACGACCGCAGACGGACGCCGCGAGCTCGCGCGGATCGAGTCCCCATTGCTTTCGCGTATATCCTCGGTAGAGAAGCTCATAGAGTTTCCTCCCCACCTTTGAGACGACAACATCTTCAGAGTTCTCGACTCGACCCCTTCGTTCACGTTCTGACTCAAAGAACTGCTCGACTTCGTTCTCCGTGGTAAAGGAGAAACCGAGAAGTTGGTTGACCGTCTCTCGATTAATCGGAATCGGCACAAGCTTGCCGTTCACGGAGGAAAGGGCACGATGCTCATATGGTCGCCACTCGGTGAACTGAGAAAGATAGCGGAAGACTCCT